>DATHPT010000373.1:0-4919 GCA_035483615.1 Solirubrobacteraceae bacterium
GAGACGGCGGGCACAGCGAGCGTGGCTTCATGCACTTCATCCACAGATGGGCCGGAATCCCAGCCAGGGCGCCCTCTTCCTCCAGAGCGAGCTGAGGGAGCCCTCACCTGCGCGCGGCAGCCGAGGCGCCGAGCATTTCCCCGCCCGCGCCGAGCGCCTGGACCGCGAAGTAGGCGTCCGGACTCTGTACGGCGATCTGAGTCTCAAAGCCGCTGCTCGGCGCTGTGGCGATCGGGGCGAGCGTCCTGGGAGCGGCCCCGCCAAGGACTCGCCAGGCGCTCACGGAGGTGGCGCCGTTCCAGCTGGCATAGACGGTCACCGTCGCGCCCTTGACGGCAAGCGCCAGCGAGGGAGGCGCGGCAGGGGTGGCGCTCCAGGGGAAGCGGAAGGCTCGATAGGACTGCCCGGGAGACGGCAGGCGCCCTTCGAAGACGATCTGACCGGTGGGGCTGAATTCGGTGAAGTAGGGCTGTTCGCCCCAGCCCACGAACGAGCTGCCGTCGGGCAGTGTCTGATCGTCGCCCTGGCTGCCGGTCAGCAGCGGCGGGGTGCGGATGTCGCGTCCGATCAGGGTGACCTTGCGGTGGGTCCAGTCGACCCGCTCGTGGATGGCTCGCGACTGGGAGTGCTTGGGCGGAACCGCTCCGTTGTCGAAGATCGTGAGCGTGTCGTCGGGCTGCCAGCGCACGTCGTGCTGCCAGGCGGTGCCGGTGCCGGGGCCCATTTTGAAGCTGGAGCGCTTGCCGCCCAGGCGCCAGAGGACCGCTCCGTTGAAGTGGTCGATCTCATAAGCCGCCCAGGTGTTGCGCGAGGAGACGATGAAGTTGCCATCGCCCCAGGGGTCCAAGGAGATCGAGTTGAGGTGAAAGAAGTCCCATGGCTTGGCTGGGTCAGAGGACGGGCGGGAGTAGGAGTAGCCGAGGCTCACGTGGCCGTAGGCGTGCCACTCGAACATCACGAGGCCTGTCGCCACGTCGATCTCCTGCAGGATCGCGTCCTGCAGGGCGCCGTGGGGGGAGCCCCCCACGGAGGACAGATCGGCGTCCA
The DNA here is from genome assembly GCA_035483615.1 of Solirubrobacteraceae bacterium. GTDB lineage: Bacteria > Actinomycetota > Thermoleophilia > Solirubrobacterales > Solirubrobacteraceae > Palsa-744. The sequence continues at coordinate 1,048 of DATHPT010000373.1, forward strand.
CGAGCGAGTAGGCGCTGACGAAGGCTGAGCCGGCGGGAGTGATCTGGATGTCGTGCAGGTCGACCCGGTAGCCGTTGCCGCCGGGCAGCGAGGCGATCGGCGTGTAGGCGGGGCTGTAGATCTCATCGGTCCCGAAACCGACGCCGAGGGTGGCGGGGATCTCGCCCTGCCACCACACCAGCACGGGGTGTCCCCCGTAGCTCTCGACCTGAAGGTCCGCCGCGACCTGCCCGGAGGGCAGCGGCTTGTACCAGACCAGGTTGCCGCCTCCATCGACGATCATCGGACCGGACTGACCGAGGCCGTGGGTGGACGTTAGGAACACATCGCCGGGCGTGGCGCCCGGGGCGCTGGTGGTGACGGCCACCTTGGGGGGGTGCAGGGCCGGCTGGGAGGCGAAGCTCTGGGTGGCTCCCGCCGGGGCCGGAGCCGAGGCGCTGCTGGAGGGCGGCCTGTAGCTGGAGAGGTGCGCGACGGTGAAGCTGGTGGCGACCCGCTCGGTGTGACCACGAGGCCCTGCGAGGGCGCTGACCGTGACCTGCTCGCCCTGGGTGAATGGGCTGGCCGGCAGAAAGCTCGCGCCGGGACTGCTCCTGTAGGACTCGAGCCGTCCGCTGTGGGAGCCGCTGAGAGAGCCGGACACCGAAATGTCTGAGATCTCACTCGCAGGCGCCCCGAGAAAGCTGATCTGAGTCTGCGGCGAGGCGTCGGGGGTCCCGGTGAGCGGCGAGAGCGCGAGCCGCAATGCGCTCGCCGCCGGGGCGGCGAGCAGCATGAGCACGAGGAGCAGCGTGAGTGCGGCAAGCCCCGAACGCGGTTGAGCGCCAGACTTCATCGCCTCATATGTGCATCGTCTAAAGACCTGACCTCGTGTCACAGACCATCCCGGACAACATACATACGAGCCCGACGGCAACAGTCGCGACGCCCGATGCTGGGGGCAGGCGCCTGGATTGGCATCGCGCGGTCCCGCTGCTTGGCGCGATGGCGCTTGCGGGCGTGCTCAACACGTGGGCGCTGAGCCGCAACGGATACGCGAACGTCTACTACTCGGCCGGGGTGGAGTCGATGCTGCGGTCGTGGCACAACTTCCTGTTCCTCTCGGCCGACCCGGGGGGCCTGGTCTCGATCGACAAGCCGCCGCTGGCGTTGTGGTTGCAGGCGGGAAGCGCGGAGGTGTTCGGGTTCTCGCCGCTGAGCCTGCTGTTGCCACAGGCGATCGCGGGCGTGGCGGCGGTGGGCGCGCTGTATCTGATCGTGGCCCGGCGCTTTGGCGACCTGGCTGGGAGCGCGAGCGCATTCACGCTCGCGACGTTCCCGGCGTTCGTGGCGGTGTCGCGCGATAACAACGTGGACACACTGCTGATCCTGCTGATGACGCTCGCCTGCGGCGTGGGGGTGCGCGCGATCGAAAGCGGGCGGCTGCGCACGTTGCTCGCCTCGGCGGTGCTTGTGGCGCTGGCGTTCAACACCAAGGCGCTCGCCGCGTACCTCGTGGTGCCCGGGGTCGGCGCCGGGTACCTGTTCTGCGCGCCGGGCCCGCTGGTGCGCCGGCTGGGGCATCTGCTGCTCGCCGGGGTGGTGTGTGGGGCGCTGTCGCTGCTGTGGATGGTGGCCGTGGACCTCACTCCCGCCGATCATCGGCCGTTCGTCGGCAGTTCGACCGACAACTCGGAGCTGGGGCTGACGTTCAGCTACAACGGCTTCGGGCGGGTGGCCGGGCAGAGCGGCGGCCCGGGGCGGGTTCCCGACCTGGAAGCGCTGCCGTTGGTGAGAGCTCCCGGAGGCTCGCTCGGCGCGGGGGTGGCGGCGGTGCGCTTGCCGACGCCGGCGCCGGATGCGGCCCCGAGGGTGGCGGCCACGATCCTCACGAGCCCGGTGGCTTTCGGAACCGCGCCCGGTCCTCTGCGCCTGTTTCGCCGCGGCTTTGGCGATCAGAGCGCGTGGTTGCTCGCGTTCGCCCTGATCGGACTGGTGGCGCTGGCCCTCACACGGCCGGCGCGTCGTGACCCGCGGCTGGCGGCGCTGATCGTGTTTGGCGGCTTCTTCGTGTGCGAGGCGGGCTTTCTGAGCGTGTCGAAGGGGATCGTGCACCCTTATTACGTCTCTGCGCTCGCTCCCGGCGTCGCGGTGATGGTGGGGGCTGGGCTTTCCGCGATGGTCCAGACGCCGGGCCGGTGGTTCCAGCTGCTGCTGCTCGCCGCGGTGGCGGCGAGCGTGGCTGTGCAGATCATGCTGCTGCACCGGGCTCACTATCTCGCCGTGTGGCAGGTGGCGCTCGTCCCGGCGGCTGCGATCGCCGCACTGCTTGCGGTCGGCTCGCGCCGCGTTTCACGGGTCGGCGCGGCGATCGTGCTCGGGGTGCTGCTCGTTGCTCCGATCGCCTATGCAACCACGACCTGGCGACGTCCGGTCGAGGGCACGTTCCCGGCGGCCGGCCCACGGGCAGTTGGCGGCAACGGCGGCGCCGAGCTCAGCCGCGGTCAGCTGGCGACCGACGAGGCGCTGATGCGCTATGTGCTCTCCCATGGAGCGAACGGACGCTTCCAGCTGCTGACGGAGGCGTCGCTGACAGCCGACAGCCCGATCCTGCTCGGCCTGCGAGCAGCCGCGCTCGGGGGCTACGGGGGCGTGGACCCGACGCTCGACGGGCCGGGTCTCGGGCGGCTGGTGGCCTCGGGGCAGGCGCGATATGTGCTGATCGGCGGTGGATATGCCTATCTCGGCGGCGACGCCGCCAGCCAGGCCGCGACCCGGGTTTGCCCGGAGGTGGCGCTCAGCGCGTGGCGCGGCGTGGGAGCGAGCTCGGCCCACGGCCTCTATCTGCTGGATTGCGCCGGTCGGGCCTCGGAGCTTGCGCGGGCGTCGGCTGAGGGGGCGCTCAAAGCACCCGGCGCGCCCAGCTGAAGCTTTCGGCGAGCCAGCCCGAGGAGAGCGGCAGCACGTAGACCCCCTGGTCTGAGGAGTGGATCGCCCACTGGGCGCTCAGCGCGATCCCCTCGTGGATCACGCTCGCCTCGGTCGCGGTCGAGTCCAAGCGAGCGGAGCCGAAGAACAGCAGGTCGCCGGGCTGCACGCTCGCCGGCGGGATGCGGCTGCTCTTGGGTATTTCGCCGGCCTGCTGGGCGGCGGTGCGCCCGAGGATGCTCTTGCCGGCGGGCAGGCCCGAGAGCTTGTACACGCGCCAGGCGAACCCGGAGCAGTCATAGCCCCCGTGTTCCAGGCCGTCGGCGGTGTTGTCGGTGGTGCCTCCCCAGACATAGGGCATGCCGATCTTCGAGACCGCGATTCGAAGGGCGGCGCGCTGGGCGCTCGAGTACGGCGGCAGCGAGAAGCCAGAGAGCGTTTCGCGGGCGGCCGACAGGGTCCAGGGTTCGAAACCGAGCGCGACCGCGAACGAGTGGGCGGCTTCCGAGCGGGTGATCGGATCGCGGGGATAGAGCTCGAGCCTGTCTTCCCCGGCGGGATGGTTGTAGCGCAGGCTCAGATAGCGGGCGACCACCTCGCTGCCGAAGTAGCTGGGGGGCACAAGACCGGCGGCAGCAGCGACCTGCTGGACGTGTTCGGCGACGTCTCCGAGCCCGAGCTGGTCCACGAGCAGCGCGTCGAAGCGAACGAGTGTGATCGGGGTGCCGGCCTGGAGGGCCGGGATGGCGATCGATGTGGTCCCCTCGCGCTCTGCGATTGCCGTGAGCGCGGAGCTCTCGGCTTGGGCGCTCAGCCGGCTGGCTCCTGCGAAGCCCGCTTGGCCTGCTTCCCCCATCACCGCGTCGCTGACGACCAGGCGCTGCTCGGAAGCGTCCCAGTTGGCGGCTGTCAGCTTCTTGGCGGCGGCATCGGCGGTGCCGGGGGCCAGTGCTGCGATTCCTACG
>DATHPT010000374.1:0-7050 GCA_035483615.1 Solirubrobacteraceae bacterium
GGTCGCATGCGCAGCTACAAGCAGCTATCGCAATCGCCTGCGTGAGCGCGAGGGTGGGGCGCTCACCAACTTCGGCCAGACGTTGCAAACCGACGATGCCGAGGCGGTGCAGCTGATCACGCGCGATCCCGTGGTCTTGGATTTTGTCGCTTTGACCGAGGGTTACAAGGAGTGTGATCTCGAAGCGGCTCTGCTGAGCGACATCGAATGTTTCATGCTGGCGCTCGGCGAGGGCTTCTATTTCGCAGGACGTCAAAAGGCGCTCCAGGTTGGCAGAGAGGAGTTCATGCTGGACCTCCTCTTCTACCACCATCCAACTCGACGCTTTGTGGTCATCGACCTCAAGATCGGACCTTCGAGGCCGAGTTCGCGGGCAAAATAAACCTCTATGTCAACGCCGTGAATGAGCTGATCGCCCATGACGAGGACCGCGCAACGGTTGGCTCATCCTCTGTACTGGTCGCGACGAGGCCGTTGCTCACCTGACTCTCCAAGGGATCGCCACACCGATTGCCGTGACGCGCTACACGGTCGGCGAGAGGGGGTGTCCTGATGGCTGATGAGGAGAGCCAGATCACCGAGGGCATTGAGCATGAGATGGAGGGCATGCGCCCGTGTTGAGCAGCGAGTCACCGAGTTTGCCGCTCGCCGCGCACGAGAGCTTGCGGTAGGTTCTGAGGAGCCTAAGCTGTAAAAGCACAATGAGCACATTCTCGATAAGTTTCGCCTATGGCAACTGTCGGGAACGGGGTGCAATCCGGTTCGGAGGCGGATGGCTGGCTGCATGCTCGCTTGATCCCGACCTTCGGCATTCGGAGTCAGGACGAGCAGGAGAAGCGTGCGACTTCATGCCTCCTCGCGGTAATGCATGGGGTTCCTGAGTTCGGTCATGCGCTGCTCCGAGAGTTGGGTGCCCCCAAGTCACCAAGCATCGACACGTTTGCCGAGGTTCGCTTCAAGAACGCAGACGGCAAGGTGGACATCCCGGACGGGGCAATCGTGTGTCAGCGAGGCGCGAAGCGCTGGACATGTCTGGTGGAGGTCAAGACCGGCGCGGCGACGTTGAAGGACGAGCAGGTCGGCAAATATCTCGACATCGCGCGCGATCACTGCCTCGACGGCGTGTTGACGATTTCAAACCAGATCACCCACAGCGCCTCCGAATCGCCGGTCGTGGTGGATCGTCGCAAGCTTCGCAAAACAGACCTTTGGCACTTCTCGTGGTGGCGCATCCTGACAGAAGCAGTGGTGCTAAGCCGCTACAGGGGCGTGTCGGATTCCGATCAGGCTTGGGTCCTTCGAGAGTTGATCCATTATTTGACTGGCCCGGCGTCGGGTGTCGCCGGGTTCGAGGACATGGGCAAAGACTGGGTTCCGGTGCGCACCGCAGCTCACGACGGGACGCTACGTGGCGGAGATCCCGGTGCGCGTCAGGTAGCGGAGCGATGGGACCAGCTCACCGAGTATCTGTGTCTCAGTTTGTCGCAGGAACTTGGGCGCAACGTAATGTCGGTTCGACCGCGCAAGCAGACGACCAGTGCCCGGCTCGACGAATTGGAAAAGGCGCTGGCTACCGATGGAGATCTTCGCGCGACTATCCGAGTCCCGGACGCCGTCGGAGACCTCCAGATACGAGCCGACCTCAAGTCTCGGCAAACGTCGCTCAGCGTCGACGTTGCCGCGCCCTCAGAGGGGCGTCCCAAGCCTCGCATCAACTGGTTGTTGCGTCAGCTCAGCGAGGGTTGGACAGACCTACGAATCGAGGTCTGGTACCCACATGCGCGAGAGACTGTTGCCGCGACCCTTGAGCAGGCACGCGAGCGGCCAGAGATCCTGCTCTTCCCCGCCGATCCCGCACGCGAGCCTCGATCTTTCGTCTTGACTCTCAGTCGGCCTATGGGGCAGAAGCGAGGTCGCGTAGAGGGCTCGTTCGTGCGTGAGACGCGTGAACAGGCGGTGATGTTCTATCGCGACCTTGTGCAGAACCTGAAGGCATGGCAGGTGCGCCCACCCCAAATCCGCACCGAGGCTGCCATTGCGGACAGTAGTGATCCGCCGTCCGCCCCCGATCTCTTGCCGCTCACACCTGCCGACCATATGCTGCCTGCTCCCGCTAACGGCGACACACCGGACGATGATGCGGTTGACGGGCTTGTGTCCGAGCCTCTGCCGGCGAGCCCGTTTCAAGATTCCATTCAAGGTTCTGTCTTGGGCAAGACCGACCCCGACGAGCCCGACACAACCCCAACAACCACAGGCAATCCCGCCATACTCGACCCCCCTTGGGCGACCTCATAACTCGAAGGTCGCAGGTTCGAATTCTGCCCCGCTACTTCGACTACCTACGCCTGCTCCCTCACGTCGGTGGCGGTACTGGTTTCGATCCCGCCCCGATGCGGACTTATCAGCGACGTGACCGAGCCGTCGCCGATAAGAGCGGATCGTCTCCCCCCGTTACTTAGAAAAGCCCTGCAAATCACGGTGTTCTAGGTTAGTGCCGACTTGCTGTAGGTCAGACCGACGGCGCTACTGGGATGGTCAATTACGGTGGCGTGGGTTCGGCGAGCACCAGCCAGTCTTCGAGCAGTTGCCCGGCGGCCGGCAGTCCGTCACCCTCGGCCCTTATCTTGGCGCCGAGAGTTCGCGCACGTGCAATGACAGCGGGGTCAAGAAGTGTCTTGAGTCCGGTGGTCAGCGCCCGACGATCGAGCTTGCAGAATCGCCTGTGGTCGCCCACTCCCAGGCGTCGCATGTGCTCTCCCCACCAAGGCTGATCGGCCAGCACCGAGCATACGAGCGTCGGCAAACCGGCTCGCAAGGACGCGATCGTGGAGCCAGTGCCGCCATGATGGACTGCGGCCACACACTGGGGAAACAGGCGATCGTGGTCGACCGCACCAACGACACGAAGGTGACTGGGGAGTGTTTCGGCGCCACGCGCGGAAACGCAGTTCTCGCTCACTATTCCGCGCCGGCCAAGCGCTTCGGTGACGCTGACGATGTCCGCGAGCAGCAAATCGGGATCAAGCACGGGCATGCTCCCGAAGCCTAGGAAGATCGGTGGGTCCCCAGCGTTCAGCCAGTCCTGTAGATCTGCGGGCAGACCCTCGTCGAGCTTGTCCCGCAAGTCCGGCGGCATCTGCCACGCCCCGGTGAGCTTGAGGTGATCTGGCCAGTCGCTCGGTCGAGGGAACACACTCGGGCTGACGATGTGCAAGCCCAGGCAGCCCGCCTCGTGCATGCGACTGTACGTCGACTGTGAACAGGACGGAAGGCCGAGCTTGCGCCGGAACGCGTTCGTGGTCTTGGCCGAGCCTTGCCACCAGATACGGTCGGTCAGCTTGTGTGAGGCCAGGCGCAGGTGCGCAGAACGCACTCGCCCACGGGTCAGGATGACGGATGAATACTCTCGCGACGGGGCGTACTGCTGTGGATAGACCGCTGCCATCGGGACCCGCATCCGGTCTGCCATAGCCAGAGTACGGTCCCAGGTCAGGTACATGCCGACGAGCGCCTCGGCGCCCTGCGCTGCCTGTATGAATGCGCGGTCGAATGCGTCGGCGTGACGCCGGTACTCTTGCTGTGCTCTGCGCATCAGTGGAATACCGCCGGTGTGCAGCAGTCGCTGACCCTCGGGAGTGCTGAGCCAGCTCATGATGTTGAATGGCAGCGGCACCACACGCTGCCCGGCCCGCTCGGCAAACTCTTCGAACTCCTCTGGGACGGCGATCGTCACGTCGTGATCGCGCTCGCCAAGTTTGGCGCCGAGGGCTACCATCGGCCAGACATCGCCGCGGGTGCCGTGTGCGAAGAGCGTGATCCTCATTCGTGCACAGCCAATGCCTGGCCTTCTGAATGGATGCTCTCGGTTCGACGTACTCGCAGAGTTACCCGAAGTCCAACAGGCACCATCGCGAGCTTGAACACCTCTTTGACCTGGCTGGCGGAGCCATCGAGCTCGATCTCGAAGTCACGGCAAAGCGTCGCCAGAACGGCCTTCGCCTCTAGAAATGCGAGATTGCGCCCTGGGCAGAAGCGAGGCCCCGCGCCGAAGGCGAGGCTCTTTGGGGCACGGGTAGCGTCATCGTCCTCGAGCCAACGGTCCGGATAGAACTCATCGCTGCGTCCGCCACTAGTACGAGCCGCCAGGCGGGTCATCAGTAGCAGGCGCGTCTTGGCGGGGATCCGCGTGGCGCAGATGGTTACCTCGGCGAGCGGTTCCAAGGGCAGAAAGGGAGCCACCGGCTTCAGTCGCATCGACTCGCGCAGCACCGCCTCGGTGTAGTTGAGGCGCTCCATCGCCTCGTATGGGAGCGGTCGTCCTGCGGCGCCGAGAACCTCCTGTGCCTCGGTCGCGATCCGCGCCTGTATATCAGGGCGACCGCCGAGCAGCCACGTCGTCCAGGCCAGCGTGTTGGCGGTCGTGTCCTCGCCCGCGAGCAGGATCGTGAACACATTGCCGATCAGGTCGTCTTCGCTGAAGGCGTTGTCGTTTCTCTGTGCCGCGAGCATCGACTCCAGCAGGTTCTTGGGCTCCTCGTAGCGGGCCGGCTCGGCTTCCATTCGCGCCCGGGCGCGCTCGAGGAAGCCCGCGATCGCGCGGTGCATCTCCGCCGTCGATCGATCCATGGCGCGATCGGCCGGCAGCTTGAAGTAACGCCAGTATGCGAACGGTGAGGCGATGCGACGGCCTGTCATTTCCATCACCCGGTGCAGGTGGCCCTGTAGCTCGTTGTCGCGGCGCTCGAGCGTGTTCAGGTCATCGCCGAGTGCTAGCGTGGAGGTGACATCGACGGTGTAGGAGCTGAACGCTTCGGAGATCGCAAACGGACTGGCTGCCTGCGCTGCATCCTCGAAGCGCTTGCCGAGCCGCTCTGTGCAGGTACGCACGACGTCGAAATAGCGGCTCAGATAGTGGATGTTCAACGCGCTCAGCACGAGTCGGCGCTGGTGCTTCCATTGCTCACCCTCTGCGGAGAAGACGCCGCTCGGGCTGATTTCCTCGATCACCTTGCGCTGAGTGGCCCAACGACGATAGCCATCGGGCCGCTGGCGCAGGATCTCGTCGATCGCCTCGCGCTCGGCGATCGCCACGATCGACTCACGCCCGACCTTGATGCGGACCATCGGCCCATGACCATGGATCCAACGCTCGCAGACGAGGTGCGCCCGGGACGGGCGCAGTAGCTGCAGGGCGTTGCCGAGCAATGGCAGGGCAGGTGGACCTGGGAGATCGGCGATCGTCCGAGTGACGCTGGTCATGCTCCCAAACCTAGGGGGCCGTCGAGCCGTTTTCGCTAGCAGACTCCTACTAGGGTTTTGTTCCCACGACGCTAGGCCCGAGATGTGTGGCCAACTCGCTGCGGGCTCGTATATCCAGCTTGCGAAAGGTATTGCGCAAATGGAATTGGACTGCCGCTTGTGTGACATAGAGCCGCTGCGCGATCGCGCGATCGGTCAGGCCCTCAGCCGCCAGCGCCGCGACGCGCAGCTCCCCGGCCGTCAGTGACTCCGGTCCCGTCAGAAAGCGGCGGTCTCTTCGCGGGCGCCCACCCGCGGCCACGAGCTCGGCGTGAGCCCGATCCGCATGCAGACTTGCGCCACACCTGCTCGCCAGGTCCATCCCGGCGCGCAGCGGCTCACGTGCTCGGGCTGGGAAGCCCGAGCGCCGTTGGAGTGCTCCTAGCTCGATCAACGCCAGAGCGTGGTCGAGGCGTCCTTCAGTGTCTGCCAGCATCGCCACAGCTTCTTCGAGAAGAGCTATCCCTGCCTGACCACCCTCGGCAAGCCCGGACGCTGTGAGCGCAACCGCGATTGCCTGTGGCACCTCCCAGCGCTGTGCCTGCTCGAGCTCGGCCGCCGCCAATGCCCGCGCTTCCTCTTGCTCGCCTCTGCGTGCGAGCGTGACAGCGAGCCGGGCGCGCCAGTTCTGGACGGGCTTGTGAAATTCCTCCCCCAGCAGCATGCCTGTCGCATGCAGATCCGCGATCGCCTCCTCGACCCTTCCTTGGGCGAGTCGCAGCTCCGCCCGAGCGGGCAGCAGCATCTCCACGCGCTCGGGCAACGGTGTCGGAAGGCTCTCGAGGATGCGCTCGGCCTCATCGAGCTCGCCGCGTGCGACCAGTGCATTGACGAGCACCCCCGCGGTTACCGTCAAGGCCAACGGCTTGGAGGGCAGCACCATCCCCTCGCCGAGCGCCGACTCCCAAGCGACACGGGCATCCTCCTCGGCTTTGAGGATCTCGCCCTGGTGGTAGAAGACGTCCGAGCGAAGCGCCGAAGCCCACCCCAGTGTCAAGAGCTCCCCACGCCGCCTGGCAGCGGCGATAGCGCTGCCGAATACTTCCGCCGCACGCGCCGCATGGCCGGCTCCGAGCAGCGTGTAGCCAGCGTGCGCCAGGACGAACGTGTTCAGCGGCTGCGAAGTCACCCTTTCGTCGGCCAGAGCTGTCTCCGCAGCCTGTATCGCGCGCTCCGCTGGCGGGTGTGCCCGTAGCAGCAATGGGGCCAGGGCGCCATGTACCACCGCGTCGACCGGTTCGCCTCGTTCGAGTCGCTCCAGGTGGTTGCGGACACGCTCCGCTACTCGGGGGCGCAGCTGCCCGAACGCATGAGCCAGCGCGAGCCGCTCCGCTTCGAGCAGGAGCCCCATTGGACCGCAAGGGTCAACCGTGTCGATTGCCGCCTCCACAATCCCGAAGGCGCGCTCGCCGTCGCCCGGTGCGCTGAGCGCACGGGCGAGTGTGAGTGCGATCTCCGCGGCACGTTCGGGATCGGGAAATTCGGTGACCGCCTCGCTCAGGTGCTCCTCGAACCCTTCGAGACGTGCTCGCGCCTCAGCTTCTCCGAGCTCCACCAGCACTTCTGCCCGCACGGCCCCCTGCTCGGGAGGCTCACCGAGCGCACGCTGGAGAAACATCGCCGCCGCGTCGGGGGCCCCGCGAGCCGCAGCCTCGGCTGCCGCCGCGCGTAGGATCTCGACAGTTCGCTGCTCCGAGCGAGGCTCCACCTGCAACAGGTGGATTGCGACCTGCTCCGGATCGCTGGTGG
>DATHPT010000375.1:0-2498 GCA_035483615.1 Solirubrobacteraceae bacterium
CACAGCCGGGTACTTCTCGCTTTCGCGTGGTGTGCACCCTGGCGTGATCTTCTTAGTCCGCAGCCACGCCGACCTCTTGAACAGTTTCGCTCCGATCGCGGCCGTCGTGATGGCGTTCCTGCTGATATTCGGCCTGCTGGGAGGGTGGTTTCTCGCCGGCCGGATGCTCGCCCCTCTGGCTCGCATCACAGACGCCACACGCACAGCGGCGAACGGATCGCTCTCCCACCGAATCCGGCTACAAGGCAGCAGAGACGAGTTTCGCGAGCTCGCCGACGCCTTCGACACGATGCTCGCCCGGCTCGAAGCCCAGGTCGCCGAACAGCAGCGATTCGCAGCCAACGCATCCCACGAACTACGCACCCCGCTGGCGATCACCCAGTCACTTCTCGATGTGGCCCGCAACGATCCGAACCGCGCTACCGGTGAGCTCGTCGACCGCCTCCACGCCGTCAACATCCGGGCGATCGACCTCACCGAAGCACTGCTCCTGCTCAGCCGCGCCGACCAACGATCCTTCACCCCAGAACACGTCGACCTGTCTTTCATCGCGGAAGAGGCCACGGAAACGCTCCTCCCGCTCGCAGAGAAACGCGGCGTCAGCATCGAGACCTCCGGCGACATGACCCCGACCGTCGGCTCACACGCGCTCCTGCTGCAGATGACCACGAACCTCGTGCACAACGCCGTCGTCCACAACGTCCCTGACCACGGCACCGTGTGGCTCACCACCAGCGTTCAGCCCGAGACCGTTGTGCTCACGGTCGAGAACACCGGCCAGCAGCTCACCCCGCAGCTGGTTTCCACGCTGGCCGAGCCGTTTCAGCGCGGCACCCAGCGGATACGCGCCGACCACGCCGGGATCGGCCTCGGCCTGGCAATCGTCAACAGCATCGCCAAAGCACACGACGGAACCCTCATCCTCACGCCCCGGACCGACGGAGGCCTCTGCGTCACGGTCCGCCTTCCCGCCGCGCCGCACCTTGGCGGCTGACGACCAGAGGTTGCCGCACGCCCCGAGAACAATGGTCACGGTCGAGGGTGTCCGACTAACTGTGTAGGCGTGGGTTGGTCAGTCGGGTAGGCGGTCTCCGAAGTGGATCTTGAACGCCAGCAGCGCTTTCGTCCACCCCCGGGTTCTCGTCCATTGCGGCACGGCGTTGTGGATGGCGAGGTAGATCAGCTTGCGTGCGGCGTCCTCGGTGGGGAAATGGCCCTTGGTCTTGACCGCCTTGCGTAGCTGCCGGTTGAGCGCCTCGATCGCGTTGGTGGTGTAGATCACCCGGCGGACCTCTGGGGGGAACGCCATGAACGGGGTGACATGCTCCCAGGAGTCGCGCCATGCTTGGACGACGGGCGGGAGCCGCTCGCCCCACCTCTGGTCAAACTCGTCCAGCGCGGCGCGGGCGTGATCGGCGTCGATCGCGGTATAGATCGGCCGCAGATCCTTGACGACCTTTTCGTAGTCACGGCGCGGGACGTAGCGCAGCGAGGCGCGGATCAGGTGCACGATGCACGTCTGGACCGTTGTCTGCGGGAACACCGCTTCGATCGCCTCGGGGAATCCTTTGAGCCCGTCGACGCAGCAGATGAGGATGTCTCTGACGCCGCGGTGGTGCAGCTCGTTGAGCACCTGCATCCAGAACTTCGCGCCCTCAGTGTCTTGAAACCACAGGCCGAGGACCTCACGCTCACCGGTCATCGAGATTGCCATCGCGATGTAGCACGCCTTGCGGGCCACGCTGCCGCCGTCACGGATCTTGAGGACCAGGCAGTCCAGGAACACCACCGGGTAGACGTCCTCCAGCGGCCGGGCCTGCCACGCCCGGACGTCGTCCATGACCGCGTCGGTCACCCGCGAGATCAGGTCCCGGCCGACTGAGACGCCGTAGAGCTCGCGCAGGTAGGCCTCGATATCCCGCGTGGACATCCCGCGGCCATAGAGCGCCAGGATCTTCTCGTCAAACCCCTCAAACCGCCGCTGACGCTTGCGGACCAGCTGGGGCTCAAACGATCCGTCGCGATCGCGCGGTGCGCGGATCTCGACCGGCCCATGCTCGGTCTGCAGCGTCTTGCGGGTCTTGCCGTTGCGCGTGTTCCCCGCGCCACCCGGCGGCTCCTGATGAGGCGCATAGCCGACGTGATCGGTGATCTCAACCTCGAGCGCGCGCTCCACCAGTCGCTGGGTCAACTGCGACAGCAAGCCGCCCGGCCCGACGATCTCCTCCTCGCTGCTTGCGCCAGCCAACAGCTGGTCAACCAGCTCGTCCGGCAGTTGGCGGCGAATGTCATCCGGCACCCGATCAAGGATCCCAGGCGGGGGCGCCGGCGTCTCGCCTGGCGGCTCGCCACCGGCGCCCACCCGGTTCAGAGATATCCCTCGATCAACTGTTCTTAGATCTGCTGAAGGCATGACGCTCCTTTTCAGTCATGCCTACACAGAAGGTCGGACACACCCTGGGACCGGCCCGCGAGCCGAGCGCGATCGATTCGTTTGC
>DATHPT010000376.1:0-7963 GCA_035483615.1 Solirubrobacteraceae bacterium
ACGCGCTCGCGCAGCAGCGGATCGGTGAGCAGGCGCACGCCCTCCAGTTCGATCAGGACGGTGGCGTGGCCCAGGAACACGATACGGTCTGCCACCGTGCCCGCGCGATTGGCGGTAACCGCGCCGTCGGCCATCAGTGAGAAGGTAGCAATCGGATGACCTCAGCAATCGACCAGCGCAAAAACCAGCAGCGCTTGAGCAACTGGCGAGGGCTGTTGGGTTTTGGGGTCCGGACCGCGATCATGCTGGGGATTCAAGCACTGGCGCTTGTCGTCCTGACGGCGCTCCTGCCCAGTCTCGAATCGCTCTCGCTCGATGCTGCATTGCTCGTCGCGGCGGTGATGGCGGTAATCAACGCGGTCCTGTGGCCGGTCCTCATCCGCATTGCGCTGCCGCTCACGATCGTCACGTTCGGGCTGGGCTCGCTCGTCCTCAGCGCCGGCATGGTTGCGCTCGCGTTCTACGTGGTCGACGGCAAGACGCCATCGCTTGGAGTGGATCTGGCGATTGCCTTCTGCCTCGCCCTGCTGTCGATGCTCGTGGCGCCTCTGCTCGATGTGGACGGGGATGCACGTCATCTGCGCATAGTCCGCCGACGGGTGCGACGGACTCGTCGAGACAACCACACCGAGGTTCCCGGCGTGATCCTGTTCGAGATCGACGGCCTCGGAGAGGGAGTTCTGCGCGAGGCGATCCGAGACGGGCACGTGCCGACGATCGCTCGCTGGCTATCGGATGGAACACACCGAATGCTTGGCTGGGAGTGCGATCTCTCCTCCCAGACGGGAGCAAGTCAGGCCGGCCTGCTGCTCGGCAGCAACTGGGACATGCCGGCCTTCCGCTGGTATGAGAAGGAGTCCGGGCGCACGATGGTCTCAAACCACCCCGCCGATGCAGCCGAGATCGAGCGCAGAAGATCGACAGGCCAAGGACTGCTCACTGGAGGGGGCACGAGCCGCGGGAACATGTTCTCGGGCGATGCGGCTCGCTGCACCGCGACCATGAGCGTCATTCGCGACCGTGCCCGCTCGAAAGCCGGAGACCTGTTCGCCTACTTCTCAGACCCCTACGGGTTCATGCGCACGATCGTGCTGGCGCTCGCAGATATCGCCCATGAGCACCGAGCCGCCCTTCGGCAGCGACGCGGTGGCGCGACGCGCGTCGACAGGAAAGGGCTCTATCCACTGATCCGGGCGGCGATCGCAGTCGTTATGCGCGATCTCGTGACGGCGCTGTTGATGGCGGACATCGTCGAGGGCGTGCCCGTCAGCTATGCGACCTTCGTGGGCTACGACGAGGTGGCTCACCATTCTGGGATTCGCGAGCCCGACGCGCTGGCGGTGCTAAAGCGCCACGATCGTCAGCTCGCCCGGCTCGAGCGCGCCACGGCGCAATCGCCTCGCCCCTATCACCTGGTCGTGCTCTCCGACCACGGTCAGACCCAGGGTGCGCCATTCCGCCAGCGCTACGGCAAGACGCTTCAGGAGGTGGTGAGCGAAGCGCTCGCGCATGGTGAGGTGTACGCCCCGGCAGCGGTCGACGAGGCCTGGGGCGACGTGGGCGCGGTGCTGGCCGACGCGCGCCAGGAGCCGAGTGTCGCAGGGCGCATGCTTGCCCGCGCGACACGCAGCAGATCGGTCGAGGGCACGGTTGCGCTGGGCCCGAACCGAGATGCGCTCGCACAGCGCAGCGGCTCCGATCGAGCGCCGCAGGAGCAGGCGGTGGTGATGGCCTCCGGCGGTCTCGGGCTCATCTACCTGCCATCGAGCGCCGAGCGGCTGACAGTCGAGCAGATCACAGAGATGCACCCACAGCTGCTGGACAGGTTGAGCGCCCATCCCGGTGTCGGGTTCGTGATGGTGAGATCTCAGGCTGAGGGGGTCGTGGTCATAGGGGGAGCAGGGAAGCGGCGCTTGAGCGATGACGCCATCGAGGGAGAGGATCCACTCGCCGACTTCGACGCGAGCGCGGCCGACCATCTGCGCCGCCACGATCAGTTCCCACACTGCCCGGACATTCTCGTGAATAGCATGTATGACCCGAGCGCAGACGAGGTGGCCCCGTTCGAGGAGTTCATGGGCTCCCACGGAGGGCTCGGCGGCCCCCAAAGCAGACCGTTCGCGGTCGTGCCGGCTGACTGGAGCGAACCGGACTCTCCGATCGTCGGCGTCCAGGCGATGCACGAAGCGCTGCGCAAGTGGTTGACAGGGTCACAGCGACATCCTGAAGAAGACCATCTCACGCTTGCACAGGTTCAGCAGCCCCGCAGAACCCGGAGCTGAGTCAAACGCCGCTGCACCACGTATGACTATGCTGCACGCTGTACATGGTCTGAAATTGGACCAATACGGCTGGTCTCCCACCTTTACCGAAAGGGCATATCGATGATCCTTGCAACCAGCTACCCGTTCCTAGAAGTCTTCTGGACGATGCTCATCTTCTTTGCGTTCATTGTCTGGATCTGGATTCTGTTCACAGTGATGATCGACATCTTCCGCCGCCACGATACGTCAGGGTTCTCCAAGGTCCTATGGATCATCTTCATAATCGTGCTCCCGTATCTAGGCGTATTCGTCTATCTGATCGTCGAGCACAAGGGGATGGCGGAGCGCGCCGTAAAGCAGCAGCACGACACCCAGGCGCAGTTCGACAAGTACGTTCAGTCGGTTGCCGTCAAGACAGATCCGACCGAGCAGATCGCCAAAGCCAAGCAGATGCTTGACAGCGGCACGATCACGCAGGCGGAGTTCGACCAGATCAAGCAGAAGGCGCTCGCCTCGGCTTAGAGTCACGTCGTAGACCTGGCATATGCCCATCGCCCATTCGCGTTCCGAGGGGATGCGAATGGGCGATCGATGTGAATGGAATGCTGCGGATGCGCGAGCTACGCACTCGGGCTGCAGCTGCCGCGGATCGGCGCCTGTGGCTCAGTCGCCGGACTGCGGGTGGATCGTCTCACCCGCGTCGAGCATCGCTACGAACTTCGTCAATCGCCGGGCTCGCGTGTCGGGCCTCTTGGCATCCTGAAGCCGGTAGAGGATCGAATAGCGGTTCTGGCTAGTGAGCTCCGCGAAGAACGCCTTGGCCCGCGGATGCATATCGAGCTCACGCTGGAGATCATCGGGAACGACGCTGCGCCGCTGACCCTCGTAGGCCGCCTCCCAACGACCGTCAGCCCTGGCCCGCTCGACCTCGGCCAGGCCGGCCTCGCGCATCCTCGCACCTCGAATCAGCGACTCAGCCTTCTCGCGATTGATCCGCGACCACCGACTGCGCGTCCGTCGCGGCGTGAAGCGCTGGAGGAAATACCGCTCGTCGAGCGCCCTGCGTTGCCCGTCAATCCATCCGTAGCAGAGCGCGATGTCGAGCACATCGGGATAGCGAACGCTTTCGAGCTCGGGGTCCTTCTTGGCGATCTTGATCCACACGCCGACAGACTCCGCGTGGTTGCCCTCAAGCCACTGCTCCCACTCGGCTGGGGAGCGAAAGAAAACCGTCGAAAGGCCGTCCTCGCCGTCCACAGCGCCAGACTAGCCGGTCGGCGAGAGCTCTTGCCAAGCGCTGCTCCTCATGCCGGTCGTGTTAGTCGATGACCGAGAGAACGATCTTCCCGCGGACGTGACCGGACTCGCTGAGCTCATGTGCGTGTCGCACCTCGGCCAGCGGGAACGTCTCTGCGATCTCCACATGCACACCGCCAGCCGCCACCAGCTCGGCGATTCCGGCCAGCTGCTCGGTGGTTGGGCTCATCACCAGCAACTCAGCCTTCACGCCGAGCTCCTTGGCCTGCTCGGGTGGAGCATTGGCGATGGTCACAAGGACGCCCCCCTCGCGGACGGTGGCCAGCAACGCCTGCGTCGTGTCGGCGCCGACGGTGTCGAAGGCAACGTCGATACCGCTCACGGACTCAGCGACGTCCTCTTGGGTGTAGTCCACGTACTCCTCGGCGCCGAGTCCGAGCACGAAATCGCGGTTGCGCGAAGATCCCGTGCCGATGACCCGCGCGCCGGCGTACTTTGCGAACTGCACAGCGAAGTGACCGACCCCGCCTGCCGCACCCGCGACCAGCGCCGTCTGTCCACGCTCGAGGCCACCACGGTCGAACAGCGCCTGCCAGGCGGTGAGCCCGGCGACCGGTATCGCCGCCGCCTGCTCGTGGCTGACACCGGCAGGCTTCCTGGCAAGCACCCCGGCGGGGGAGCTCGCAAACTGCGCATAGCCACCGCTCGCGGCGATGCCAAACACCTCATCGCCCTCGGAAAAGCCCTCGGCACGCGAGAGCTCGACCGTTCCGGACACGTCGTTGCCAAGCACGGCGGGCAGTTGCCTGGGTCTGAGCCCGCGCCTGGTCTTCCAATCGATCGGGTTGACGGAGGCCGCGTGAACCCTGATCAGGACCTCCCCATCGCCGGGCTCTGGGCGCTGCGCCTCTTCGAGGCGCAGCACATCCGGGCTTCCCGTCTCATGGATCAATACGGCAAACATGGAGTCTCCTCTCGGGCACGGGTCCGTGTCGAGTCTAGTCGCAAGCCCTCAACGAAATGCGGAGCCCGACCCGGCCATGGCAAGTCCCGCTGGTCATGCCGGACATTGACACCTAGGCATCTGGCCGGATCGCCTCGAGCATTGCAACATAGTCCTGCGGAAAGGCGTTGTGTGCGGCCGCGGCGATGAGACGATCCAGATACTCGCTGGAGGGCGGAACTTCGCTTTGCTCCTTCGCAAGCACGGTGTAGAGGATCGCATCGTGCCTTGAGCCGTCCGCGATGAGGGTTATGCGCTTCTGCACGCGTGTGTATGCCCAGCCACGACCCTCCTTGCGGTCAAGCGTGTCGAGGTCCCCGTCGCTCAGCTCGTACAACAGCCCCCACACTCGGCGGTGCAGCGCGGGCACCACGTCGGCGACGCCGGTGCCACTTATGACCGAGCGGCGGGTGAACGCAAGTCGATGCCCATCCAGGTGTGCAGGACCGAGGCAGCAGGAGGACGGGCATTGCAGGCGCATGCCTCGCTCATCCATGTTGCTGCCGTAGGCGAAATAGGGCTTGGCCATCTCCGGGTCACATCATCCAATCCGCATCTGATCCATTCAGTAGCAAAGTTCCGAAAAACAGGACATGCTCTACGATTTCATTTCGACGTCCGAGGTTCGGACGAGGAATGATCCGCGAGGTTAGTCGAGGACACAGCTGATGGTCGACGTAGACGTTCTGATCATTGGAGGCGGCGCGCAGGGACTGTGGGTGCTCAACGACCTGACAAAGCGCCATTACCGCACTGTGCTGCTGGAGCGGGGAGAGCTTGGCGGCGGACAGACGTGCCATTCGCATGGGCTCATCCACCGCGGCCATTACTACGACGACGTTGACATGATGATCGTCCTGAACGCCGCTGCGCAATTCTGGGAGGCATTCGTGGACGAGCGCGGCATCTCTCGGCTGAATCCCTCGCGCGCACTCGCAGGCTTCGGTCCGGGGACGACGGTGTCGCGGCACACCTACTTCTGGAAGACCGCCGGCCTGCACTTCGATCCGTGCCCAGCTCTGCCCCCGGTGCTCGAAGGAAGCCGGGTGCGCCACCTCTTTGAGACCGAAGAGTTCTCTCTGGACCCAAGCGAGATCATCGCCGGGTTCGCAGCAGACCTCGATCATGCCACCTACAAGCTTCAGAGCTCAGACGACGCACTGGAATTCGTGACCAATGGCAACTCGATCGAGCGTGTGCAGGCCAAGCTCGAGGGCCAGCAGGTGGAATTCGCTCCCAAGTACCTGGTGATGTGCGCGGGAGTCGGCAACTACGGTCTGCTGGCCAAGCTCGGACGGGACGTCAATCCCGGTGGGAGCATCCCGGTGCAGGCCCAGCGAAAGAACCACATGATGGTCCTGCGTGGTGACAACCTGCCGATGATGACCGCCGTCTTTCCGATCCGCGGCGGCCTTCAGGGTGTCTTTCTGTGTCCGCGTGAAGATCCGAGCACCGGGCAACCGGTGTGGCTTGCCTCCGACCACAACAGCCTGCCGTTCCCGATGACCCCTCAGGGCCACTCGCAGGTCGATTCATTGCCCTCCGGCGATTGGGTCAGGCGCATGCTGATCTCACTGCGCGGGACGGCGCCGGCGCTGTTCGCCGATGGCGATGTGGATGGCCTTGAGATGGCCGTCTACACCGGGCCCACCTCCGAGCGCAACTTCGGCGTCGGTCAGCACATGACCGATCTGTTCATCGATCCCTTCGGCTTTGAAAACGCGCTGACGATCTGGCCCACAAAGTTGACGATGACGCCCTTCGCCAGCAATGTCGTCACGCGCTTTGTCAGAACCAGAGTCGCCGAACCGGGCGGTGAATGGCCACGCGTGGCCAGAGACATAACGGCGCCCCCACCGGCCGTCTCCCAGGAGATGTGGTGCCGCGCGCCATTTCAAGCGCCACACGAGTCAAAGACGCAGTGGATGCCCTACGCTGATTTCATGGACACCTGGCGACTGTAAAAGGGGAAATGACTGCCATGAGCAAGATCGCCAAGATCACCGAACAGCTGTCTGAGAACTCTGACGTGGAGCACCGGCGCGCCGCCGCCGGCGAGCTGCGCGATCTCGGCTTCGCGCGCCGCCAGAACCTGGAGAAGCGAGGAACCATCACTGAAGCAGCAGAAAGCGACCTGCCAGAGCACGAGCTGGAGGTTCTGCACACGGCGCTAGAAGACCAGGATCCTGAGGTGCGTCGCTTCACGATCCTCGCAATCGGCGATCTGGGCGACGCAAGCTCGGTGCCAGCGCTGCTCGAACATCTTCAGACCGACGAGCCCGAGATCAAGCTCGCCGCGATCGATTCGCTTGGCGACATCGGCGGCGTTGAGGGAGTCGCCGCGCTCAGCAGCCTCGCCTGCGACAACGAGGAGGACGGGGATGTCCGCCTTGCGGCACTTACAGGACTCGAGGAGCTGGCCGCCAAGCAGATCACCTCCGGGCCCGACCGCCGCTTCGACCCTCCAAGCGACCTGCCTTCCGCGGTGCAGGTGCTGGAGGACCCCGACGAGACCGACGCGGCTACAGCAGAGCTTGCTCGCGCGGTCGGGGCGATCGAGGCCGACACCGGCGCCGAGGATCTGCTTCGACTGAAGGCCGCCGATGTGCGCGCTTATCTGGCGAGCGACCTGAGCGTTTAACCAGAGGGCGCAGGCTGGATTCGCTCGCCAAAGCCTGCTCGGGTGCTCAGCGAACCGAGATGTTACGGATCGCTGAGTGCGCTACGACCTTCCCGCCGAGGACGTATTCCAAGCGCAAGGAGTAACGGAATCCCTGGGCCAGCTTGCGGCTGACGGAGAAGGACCTGTGACCGCTCTTGACCGGCACGCTGGCGAGCACCTTGAAGACGTGCGACTTCCCGCCGGTAGCCGCAGTCCTGCCGGAGCTCGTGAGGCCGACACCCTTCCTGACGAGCAGCCGGACGGTCGAGCCTCGGGACTTCGGCGCCGAGCTGAGCGTCCCGGACACCGTCAGCGACCCTCCGTGGATCTTCACCCGCTTGAACGCCACCCGGATCGCGGCCGGCACATCGAGGCCGGCCAGCCCAATGAGACTGGTCGGCACATCGACGCTCTTTGCCGCGCTGGTGGCCGGGTTGACCGTCTCGGAGAACGGCGCCGAGGCACCAGGCGAGAGGAGATCGCTGAAGGGCGGTTCGAGACCGGCGATCTCGATCTGGGAGATGGGATCGGTCACTACCTCATAGGAGCCGCTCATCGGCGGCGTGAATGCGAGCGTGTATTGGCCGCCTGCATTGGTGAGGCCAGAGACGACCGGCTGCAGGCCCGCCGAGGAAACGTGCTCCAGGGTCACGGACTCGCCTGCAAGGTTCGGGAAGCCGGGCTCCGCGTTGAGCAGGGCTCCCGTGACACTCACGGTCTCCCCGGCGTCCACGGAGGCACTGGATGGAGAGGCGCTGAGGAAAGGCGAGGCCGTCG
>DATHPT010000377.1:0-40523 GCA_035483615.1 Solirubrobacteraceae bacterium
CGCCACCGAGCCCCCACAGGAGCACGATCGGGTTGAGGCCGACGAGCACTATCGCCGCGACCGGGTCGCGCCCGAGCAGCCGAGCCGAGCGCCACACGAGCAGCACGGTGGCGAGGCTCGCCAGCATCAGCAGTCCCTTCAGCGTCCAGAAAGACGCCGCCACTCCCAGCGGGACCACCGCGAAGGTCATGAGCGTGAACAGCGGGCCGTAGGGGCTCAGCAACTGGTGCCAGTTGCTGAGCGCGAAGCTCGGATCGCTGTGGGGCTCCAGGATCGGTGGCGTCGTGTAGGGATTGAGATGGTGGGCAATCTCCATCCGCCCGTAGTTGACGTAGTTAAAGACGTCGGTGAGCGCGAGCGGCGGCGCGAGGAACATGATCGCGTGGGCGCCGATCACCGCCGCTATCGCCCAGCGTGCCCGCAGACGCGGCACGTACTTCAGGCCGGCCAGGTAGCTCGCGTACATGACCACG
This sequence comes from Solirubrobacteraceae bacterium, assembly GCA_035483615.1. Lineage (GTDB taxonomy): Bacteria > Actinomycetota > Thermoleophilia > Solirubrobacterales > Solirubrobacteraceae > Palsa-744. The sequence continues at coordinate 474 of DATHPT010000377.1, forward strand.
ATCGCGGCGCTGAACAGATACCTAAGGCCCTGGGTGCTGCGGGTCAACGATGGCCACAGGCCGCCGAGCGGCCCTGCCATCCAATGCGGGAAGAAGTGCGGTGTGGTGGTGGAGGAGAGGACGCTTGGGCGATCGGCGGCCGCCACCACGACCAGTGCGCAGCACGCGAGGATCGCGATCAGGGCCCCGGCCCCGATCGCCACGTCCACACGCCGGCGAGCGTCCGTCCCCAGAAAGTCGGCGGGGCCCCGTAGGGCCCCGATGACATGCTCGCTGGTGCTACTAAGCGCTGTCAGCAGCTCAGATGGTCGTGACGTTCACGGCCTTCGGGCCCTTGTCGCCCTGCTCCGCGTCGTAGGACACCTTCGTGCCCTCCTGGAGCGAGCGATAGCCTTCGCCGTTGATCCCTGTGTGGTGGACGAACAAGTCCTTGTCGCCATCATCGGGGGTGATGAAGCCGAACCCCTTGTCGTCGCTGAACCACTTCACTGTGCCGGTAGGCATGTGATTTTTCCTCCACGATATGTGCGTGCTGCTACGCGGAGGATGCTGCTAGAGCTTCGACCTGCGAGCGCTTGCACTGCTTTTTCGCCGGGTTTTTTAGCCGGCCAGACTGCACGAAGGTAGCAGGTCGATCCTCCGATGTGTTAGCAAGTGGTATATGGCCAGCGACCCCCAGGACCCCGCTCCAGAACCTCCACCGATGCTGCGGCGCCTGCTCGAGCCCGGCGATCCGACCACCGTGCAGCAGCTCATGGACGAGCTCGAGCTTCCCACCCATGGGATCGGGTCACGCTCGCGTCCCTACCTGGTGCTGAACATGGTCAGCACCGCCGATGGCCGCGCCACCCTCGGGGGACGCTCGGGCGCGATCGGCAACCGCGCAGACAAAGAGCTGTTCCACGGTCTGCGCACGACGGTCGACGCGGTGATGGCCGGCGCCGGGACGGTCCGTGCCGAGCGCTACCGGCGGCTGGTCCGCGACGAGCGTCGCAGGGAGATCCGGCGTGAGCGCGGCCTCACTGAAGAACCGCTTGCGTGCATCGTCTCAGGACGCCTTGCCCTGAACAGCGAGATCCCGCTGCTGGCCGATCCCGGCGCGCGCGTGGCGATCGTGACGACCTCCGAAGCGAGCCTCCCCGACGAGTGCAGCGCCGAGATCGACTACATACGCGCCACGCGCGAGGGAGCGCTGGACCTGCCGAGCGCGATGTCCGAGCTGCACGAGCGCTTCGGCGTGCGCACCGTCCTCTGCGAGGGCGGACCCCACCTGAACTCCCAGCTTCTGGCGGCAGGCCTGGTGGACGAGCTGTTCCTCTCGCTGTCCCCCAAGCTCGCCGGCGGAGACGCGATGAGCGAGACGCTGAGAATCCTGAGCGGGCCGGAAATCGACCCGCCGGCCGCCCTCGATCTGCTCGCCGCGCTGGAGCACGAATCCCACCTGTTCCTGCGCTATCGGGTGGCGAGCAGCTAGCTCTCCACCGAAGCGACGCTTGACCAGCCAGGTATCCACCGAAGCGACGCTTGACCAGCCAGGTATCCATCGAAGCGAGGCTTGACCCAGCCGGCTATCCGCCGGGGCGACGCTCCTTGGCAAGGACCGCCACGTTCAGCACGACGCTGTTGGGCACCATCACAAGACCCTCGTCGGTGAGCAGGTTCGCATAGAGCAGACCGAGTGAGCTGACAGTGCCTTCTATCTGACCGGCGAGCGGGCCACCCTGCAGGCGCACGCGATCGCCCACGCGAAACGGTCGGGCACTCAGCAAGACGGTTCCGGCGATCACGTTGCCAAGCGTCTGCTGAGCCGCGAGGCCCACGATCACAGCCGTGAAGGCCCCGCCCAGCGCGAGCGTGCGCGGTTCCACGCCGGCCACACTCAGCGCCACCACAAGCGCGACGGCGATCGTGGCGAGCCGGATCACGAAACCGACGGTGCCCGCCATCGCGGGGTCCAGGCGCCTGAACAGCGCCGGTCCAAAGGCCCGGCCGATGGCGCGCGCGATCGTCCAGCCGAGGATCAACAGGATCACGACGGTCACGAGATCGATCGGCGTTTCAAGCCACGAGAGTTCCCCACGACCGTGCTTGTCGAGCCCGAGCAGGCTGCGGCGGTGTTCGTAGAGCACCACCACCCCCACGAACAGCGGCACCAGGAACAGCGCCTCCCAGCGCGCCCGTCTCACCGCGCCGGGGCTCACCTCATGCAGCAGGCCGGCTTCACTCCAAGCCTGGCTGCGCGTCTCGAACATCTTCGGCGGGGTCTTCGGTCGCGGCACCATCCCGGGAATCATCTACTCTTCAGCGGCGATGAGCGCCACGACCATGCGCAAGTTGATCGTTCCCGCTGTCGTGCTTGGCGTGCTCCTGGTGATCGTCGCGATCATCTATTTCGTGGAGCCGGCGCACTCGCTGCCCTCGTTCTTCCCAGGGCACGTGTCCGCGTCGAGCAGCGAAGCCGACCACCACCACTCAAAGCACGGCATCGCGGCACTGGTGCTGGCGCTCGCGTGCTTCGCGTTCGCATGGTTCCAGAGCGGCCCGAAGACCGCGCGCGCCTAGTATCAGTTGACTGCAAACGCCAGCGTGCTGGCGGCGCCGAGCACGATGCAGTAGATGCCGAAGGGCGTCAGCCGGTTCGACTGGAACCAGCGCAGCAGGAACTTCACCGCCAGGAACGTCGTGACCGCCGCGCACAGCCCGGCCACAAGCGCCTGCCCCCGCACGCCATTGCCCTGTGAGCCCAGCAGTTCGGGGACCTTCAGGGCGGCAGCCGCGAGGATCACCGGGGTGGCGAGCAGGAAGCTGTAGCGGGCGGCGTCCTCGTTGGAGAGGCCCACGAGCAGACCACCGCCCATCGAGAAGCCCGAGCGCGAGATTCCCGGGATCAGCGCCGCGGCCTGTGAGACGCCGACCGCCCCCGCCTGGCGCCAGCTCAGCTTGGCGATGCGCTCGTCCCCATCTCCCAGGTAGTCGCCAGGGGTCGGAGGTCGCCTGCGCCAGCGCTCGAACAGCAGCAGCGCGACCCCGTTGACGATCAGGAAGGCAGCGGCGATCGACGGCGATGCGAACAGTTTGCGCAGCGGTTCCTGCAGCAGCAGTCCGATGATCCCAACCGGGATCGTACCCACGACAAGCAGCCAGCCAAGCCGCGCGTCGACGTCGTCCTCGCGGATCTCCCGCATCGCGAGCGAGCGGAAGATGCCTTTGACGATCCTCACCCAGTCCTTGATGAAGAACAGCAGCAGCACGAGCGCGGTGGCGAGATGCGTGGCCACCAGGAATGTCAGGAAGTAGGGGTCGCCCTGGTGCAGGTTCCAGCCCGCGAGGCCGGGCAGAACGACGGCGTGGCCGAGACTCGAGACCGGAAAAGGCTCGGTGGCGCCTTGGGTCAAGCCCAGGATTATCGCCTGGAAGTAGCTGATGGAGGATGCGACTGGAGTCGCTAGGAGGGGCCACATTTGCGGGTGGAGCTTATGGGAACAAGGTCACCAATGCCTCAGGATGCGACTCATCTCATCCGTCTGTCCACCCGCACCGACCAGGCCGGCGCGGACCGACGATCAATAACGCTCAGTGCCTGCGCCTTTGTCGCTCGGTAGCGTTCGACATGCCGCGGGCGTAAGCCGGTAACGTTTGTCTACCGGGACGACCGCGCCGAATCCCAACTCCTGCACCCGCCGCGATCATTACAAGCAGGAGTATCCACGGTCGAAGGTCGGTGCGTTCGTTGTTGTCGTAGACGGCGAAGCTGTTCACGTGCTCGTGCGCTGCCTCCTCTTCGCGTTCGTCGTGAGGCGCAACGGAGCTTTGGTAGACCTGCGCGGTGCCGCTTGGCGGCGCCGGACGGGCGGCAGGAGGAGGCGGGGGCGGAACTATTACCCTGGGGACTGCTATCAGCGGTGGCTGGAGTGGGAAGAACAGCAGCGGGGCGACCTGGACCGCATGGACGGTGGGCGAAACTGGAGAGGTCGGGACCGGCGGAGCCGCAAACTGGATCTTCGGGCTCGTGGGCGAAGAGCCCAGACTCGGTGGTTCCACCGAGGGGAACAGTGTGCTTTCCGGTGCGACTGCCGCCGGCGGTTCCTTGAGCGGGACAGTACCGCACGGGTACAGAACCGAGCCACCCTGCACGGTCACGGGCTCGGAATATGTGAGTCCCCCAGCTGTTATGGAGACCGTGGTGGTACCGGAGTTGAACGCACAGAAGAGCCCCGAACGGGGATCCGCCACCGGAAGCCTGTTTGGGCCGAGCTCCACCTGACGTGGGTTGCTGGATGTGGGGTCGTGCGCAACGAAGTTTCCGATGTCGGGTTTTGAGGAGCTGAAGGTGTAGTCGCTTGCTACGGCATCCGCGCAGTTTGGGCCTATGCAGTTGAAGGGGATCTCTTCGTAGGAGCCGGGACCACGTAGAAGCCGTCCACCGCCACCGTTCGCAGCGCGCCCGCTTTCCGGTAGTCGCGCAAGTGCTTCGAAGAGCGCCACTTGACTGCGTCGCAACAGCACTCCATCGGCTGCATTTAGCGCGAGTTGGCCGATATTGGACTCGATACGTGCCGCAACTGGCGCTACGCCGGTTTCCGGGTTGCGTGCGGCGGCGTTGACTTCGAGCAACAGAAATCCACTGGAGACAAGCGAGTCACCCACGGGTGTGGAGGGCGGCGCTGAGTAGCCGAGCGCTCCGCTGCCGAATGCAGGAATGTGAGCATCGCCAGATCTAACTTCAGTTTGGACATTGACGCCTGGGTAATCGAACAGGTACGCGGAGGCGCCGTCGCGGACGAGGATTTCCGACACAGTCGATGCATCGCCGGCCTCCAGCGGCACGGGGCCTTCTGAGGTCATATCGGGCAGCTTGAAATTCAAAGCGGCGTTGCCCATGACGATTGCGGGAACGTGCAGCTGCGACCTTGCTTCGCTCAGCTTGGCTTCAAGCCAGGCCTGCTGTTCTGCGCTCAGTGACCCACTCGAGAAGTCGAGGACGATCACCATCACGTTCCCGCTGGTTCCTGTGGAGAGGAAGGAGTAATAGGCGCGACCTTCTTCTGGCCCATACCCGCTCAAGGCCGCGACAAATGGTTCAAGACCACGTCCGGCGGCAACGTCCGTCGGCGACGCTGCCACATGGACCGGCAACGATCCGGCTGCTCCCAGCAGCTGTGCGTAGCGAGCCATTTCGCGATTGAACTCTTCAGCGCCTTCAGGTGTGCCGCTCACCGCGGCGGCTTCGGTTGACAGGCGTTCCCCTGTGTAGAGAAAGCCCCGCAGATTGCCCGAGGAGCCCGCAGAGATTTGCTGGGCGCTCTGCAGCGCGTGGGTCAGCAGCACGTCCGGGCCAAGCCCAATGTTCGTCGAGTCCGCGCACAGAGATCCACACGCTGCCCCGCCGCCGACGGCGAAGCTGACGAGTCCCGGGGTTGCCGTGACTGGCGAGGAGGCGTCGATCGCGCTCGATTGTTCCTGAGCGCCGAAGCGCATCGCCGCCGCCGTTTGGAAGGGGTCTTCGACCAGGGGCTTTGAGCCTGGGTTATCTGTCTGCCCACCCACGGCGAACCCTGAGTGGCCGCTGGGATCGATGAGCAGGGCGAGAATCGGATCGGGGCGCACCTGCAGGTCGTGGGGTTCCGCTCTACCCACAGCCGGCGGTGTGCCGATCGTCATGTGCTCCATGTCGCTCCAGCCCGAAGCCGTTTCGATCAGCAGGTACCCACTGTCAGGCAGCGGATCGGGGCCCGCATGCGACGGCGGGCGTCCTGGCTCGGGGGCAGGAAGCGCGTCTTCTGAGTATGCGGTCCCGTTGGTGCCGACTTGCCCGGGGTTGTGCGCACTGTCGAGATCGATGGACACGGCGGCACGCAGCGCTCCCGAGGCATCTCTATAGGCGGCGAGCGCAGCGACGTTCTGAGCTTCGGGCAACGGCTGTGCCGAGAAATGCCACGATGCACCAGGAGAGTCACGCTCGATCACGAGTCCGGGGCCCGCCGCCACGACGCCGCCATCCGGCAGCCCCGCGATCTTTGAAAGCACGCTGTCTTCTGGCTGGGGCAACTGCCCGAGCAACGTGGCGGCAGTGGGGTCTATGTGCCACCCCGTGCCTTCCTGAACCGCCACGCCCCCACTCTCGCTGGTTCTCCCATCGGCGTTCGTCGAATATGTGCGGTAGCTGGCAAACGCCTCCCCCCCGGCGAATGTGACCGACGTGAAGTTGACGTTCTGGAGGTCTTCTGGGAGCGATTCCTGAGTCCAGGTCTTTCCGTAGCGCAACAGCACGCCCTGCTTGCCCACCGCGTAGCCGAGGTTTGGGTCGCTGGGTGAGAAAGCGACTGCTGAAAGGTTGCCCACGAAGTTGTAGGGAGCCGCCGGGTCGAGCTCCCATAGACCCGTGTCCGCACGCCAGAGCAACATCGTCCCGGCGTCGCCAACCGCGTAGGCCCGCCCCGGTTCGGGCCACGCCACACCTCGCAGCGTGGGTTGCTCGCCCGAGGCGCCGTAGAGCGTTTCCGGCCGCCAGCCTATCCCTGGCACGTAGTGACCGATCTCACCACCCACTCCCACCGCGATCGCTTCGGCGCCAGGATCGCCGGGGGTGGTCTGTGGCGCTTGAGCAACCGCCAGCAGCGGACGGCCGAAGGGAACCGGCATCGGTTGAAGCTGATCGCCCTGGGGAGCTTCATCGACCTTGACGAGCTGAGATACGCCCTCCGCATCTGGACCGTCGTTGGTGCTGGCCTGCACGATCCATCCACTCTGGGGAGAGTCGAAGGCGGAGCCGAGCGTACCGGCCACTACCGTGCCCGAGCCCGGCGTATATGCGAATTCCCCCCCGGTAGCCGGCGAGAGCTCGAGCATCGCCCCAGTGGCGAGCGTAGCGATGATGCGCGTCCCTGGTTCCCCAGGCGTTGAGGCGGGCCAAGCATAGCTTTGATACGCGGAGGGAAGCGACGCGCCGAGCGAGTGAGAGCATTCAAGTTCAGGTGACGCCTGATAGCACCAGGTGCCGGCGCTGCTCGCTTCGAGTCTTTCCGAACCGCCACCGGTGCTCGAAGGTGCCGGTGCGCTTACGAGCTCGGTAGCGGAGACGGGCACGCTACCGATGTGCTTGATCTGAAAATCGACCCAGACACCCTGTGATGTCACCGTCAGCATCTGAGCCGCGGAGCCAAGCGGCGAACCCTTTTCCAATAGATCACCAGCGGGCTCGTCCTGCTTCCAGGCAAACCCCGTTCCTAAAGCGGCAGGAACACGTCGAAACAGCGATAGCCGGTTGGGGGCAGATCTGGCTTCGCTCGCGTAGGCCGCAAGCATCCAGCAGCTCTCCGATGCGCTTTCGGTGGCCTGACTGGTGGCCGGCCCACACGCTATCGACTCGGGGGTGAAGCCTGAATTGCTTGTGCTCGCCCCTTCGATCGGCTCACGCGCCCACTTGGAGCCATCGTAGAAGAGCACTCCAAGTTCGACCTTCGGAAGCCCGCTTCCGTCCCCATAGGGTGCGATCAAAAGTCCCGTGGTGGGACCATCGCTCGTCGAGGTCGCGCTCTGTTCTATCGCGGCATATGGCGTGGGCGTTTCTGAAGACACCGATTGGGGCGGAAGCGATTCGCTTTCAGCCAGCAGTTCGGAGGGTGGAGCTGGAGCCACGCGCATGGAGCCGCTCGGATCGCGAATCACAGTCCCACCCTGGGTCAGCAGCACAAGGCCGCCGGCCGGCGTCACACGCCCGCCCAGTGCACCCAGTGAGCGCGGAAGGCCAGTGCCACTGCTGAGCGGTTCACCGCCCTGCCCTGGCGGAAGCGGCGCCACTTGCCAGCCAGCAGCGTTGGTGTACTCGAGAAGCGCGATCTGATCGGCGTAGGAATTGCCGTCGATCTCGGTGGGCGCATGGCCGAGCTGCCCGTAGGCCCACGTCTCGCCTGGCTGCGCCGCGGGCGAGGCGCCGAGGATCGTAATGCCGCTGGCCGGCATTCCAAGCAAAGGTTCATAATGATCGCTTGCGGTTGGGGCTTGAGCCGCTCTTTGCAAGGTATTGCTGGCGAACGGTGACAGAGGCACCGCCGTGGAGAGCGTGGCGCTTGCGTGCCCGAGGCCGAGCTTTACCGCGATCAGCGCGACGATTGCGAGCACACCGCAAAGACGGACGATGCGCCTCATCTATGCGCTCCCCCGGCTCGTTTGCCCCTCTTTGAGCGCTGTGTCTTCGTGTGGCTTGCGACGCGCAGGAAAGTGACCGGGACTTCCTGGCTCAACGCCTCGTGACCGGCGGCGGTGAAACTCACTTTCAGGACGCAATAGAGACCCTTCTTCCCATTCACAAGCGTCCGATAGGGGGCTGCGACGCGCAGCCTCATCTCTAATTCCGAGGGAGCGAGAACGCTTGCAACAGCCTGCGCGACGGTGCGAGTTGGAACCAAGCTGCTATGCAAGTCTTTCGATTTGACGCGTGGGCGCTTACGCGTCCCACGAGCGACCACCACCTCAGATACCGCTCGAACCCGAGGATGCTCCTTGCGAGGGCTCGAGCTCGAGATGGTCGGTATCTGGGCATCAGCCCGCACAGACAGCGTTCCGGCCCCAGGTAGCAAGACTCGGAGCAGGACGCTGCCGTCCCGCTCCGCAACGGCGGTGGCGCTCAACGTCCATAGAGATACGGGCAGCTCAGTCAGGGGAGCGGAACTAGTGGTCTGGACGGCGATCGGTTCAGCAACCTGACTTTCTTTCACCAGGTAGACCTGGGATACCCCCGGCGTGCCGTCGCCGAAGAAGAGGTTGGAGGCCGATGACTCAAGAGCAAGCGAATCATCGCCCGAGAATGAGATCAGGCCCGGGTTCCCATTCGGAGGAGAGCCTGAATAGGTGTTCGTGACCCTTTGGAGGATGTCGTGGGACAGATTCACCTCATATGTGTAGGCGAAATTCACTTCTTCGACCGGCAGATCTGTCGGGGTTGGGGAGGTGAGCGCAAAGACAGTGCGCACCGTGTTGAACGCCACGCGCGAGCCGTCGGGCGAGATAGCGATGTCCTTGACGCCCGTGTTTCTTATATTTTCCGCCGCAAAGCTCGGGGTGGCCGTCAACGCCGTCACCTGCACAGGTACTGCCTGATCGTCTGAGACATGCACCAAATATGCATCTGCGGGGGGTACGGGCGTACCGTTCTTCCTGCTGAGTGGATTAAACAGATAATCTTCTTCGCCTTCCTTGGTGGGCGCATTTGCAATTGTCGCCACAATCGTCCCGTTTTCATTCAAAACCGGGGGAACAAACTCATGTTCGGCGTTCGTGGCAAATGCGCCGGCGAGCACGGGACCCGTGTTTTCGATGGCGGTACTCCCAAAGAAGTAGAAGTTCAATCCTGCTGCGTCCAGCAGGCGCCGGGTGACCGCGGCAGGACCATCGGCTACGCGCCGCCACAGTGGCTCCACCTCCTTACCTGGCCCTCCGAGGCTTGCCATTCGTTCCGTGATTTCCGTAGCAGAGGGGACCTGCTCGGGTACGTTCGTGCCCTCCCAAGCAACCGTGCTGCCGTCAGCGCTGATCGCCGCCGATGAGCCAACCGGCTGATCGCCCGGCGGATAGCTGATGAAGCCAACTCCGGGTTCGGTTGCAAGCGACGGATAGGCACCTCCACCCTGGGTTGGTTCTCCGGCGGGAGTGGTGCTTACCAGCGTGGTTGTCTGCGTTTCCAGATCCCTCACCGCGACCTGCCGTGCGGGGGTGGCAGGGGCCCCATGTTCTCCGGTGGTGAGATTCGATTCGCCGAGTACGGTGAACACCACCTCCTTCCCGTTGGCGGACATCGCCACAGCACTGGCCGCCTGGGAGCCGCCGATCTGCAGCTGTGTGGTGGAGGACGGGGTACACGGCGTAACATAGGTAAGACCGACGCTACCTTCATTCACCGCCGATACGAGCGTGTAGGCACCAGGAGCACCCGCCGATAACGGTTCGGTAAGAGTGCCCATGTTGCGCACATAAACCTGCGGGCAGCCACTACCAGTGTCATCCTTGGGGTCGAGCACCGCGGAGGTGGTGAACGCGATGTACTGGCCGTTGGCGCTGATCGAAGGAGCAGTTGCGTCAGGGGCACCTACAGTGCTTTCAGAGATCGAGGACGGAGCTTCAGTCTTCGAAGCTCCGGCGACCATCACGATCTGTCCGGTCTGCAAGTCACGCCGATAAATTCCGGCCGCGCCAAGCAACGAGCCGCGAAACACCACGTAACGCCCATCGGCCGAAAAGGCAGGACTGTCGGCCTCTTCGAACTGGAATTGGGCTGTGCCCGACAGGAGCGCAGCCGGAGTGAATGCAGCCCTGGTCACGGCCGGCAATCCAAGGGCTCCCAGCGAGGACAGAAGCACGCCCCCCACCACCACGCCAACACGCGCAACGCGCGATGGAATCCTCATCTCACTTTCACCTTCAGATGGTCGGTGGCGCTATTCCCGACTTTGTCGCGCACTCGCACGGTGATCGTATAGAAACCGGCATGCCTGAAGACGTGGGTGGCCTTTGCATGACCCGATAAGCGCGTCCCATCCCCAAACGATATTTTCGTTGCCGACACCTTCACGCCGGATGCACGATCACGCACAGCTACAAGCACCCCTTGGTGATGATCGACATATCTCAAAGTGACGATTGGCGGATTGGCATCCAACTGCAGCTCGTCGGCGACACTCATCGTCTGCTGACCAGCCGCATCACTCGCGAGGATCTGGAGGCGATGCTTACCATCCCCCAAGCCAAGCGACCGGAGGTGCGCACTGAGCCCGGTCAGCCCTCGCATGCGTGCCTTGCCATCGATGTACACGGTGTAGGTAACTCCGGCCATCGCATCGGGGGCCTCACTCCAGCTGATATTCGCCTTGGTTGGAGATACCCACCCGATCGGGGCGCTTACTTCGAAGGGTGCAGGAGGCGCTTGCACAAAATCCCCCACCACCTCTGAGTTTCCCACCGACCCCTGCATCCAGCCGAGCAGGGTGTCGCCCTGGCCGTCGCCTGCCACCGCCAAGCCACTGACAGGACCCGGTACTGTGCCGGCTCGCTGGCCGACCTGGAAGGCGTTCTTGCCATAGTCCTCGCGAATCGCGACTGCAGCAGACCCGCTCTGGGATGCCGCCCATGCACTTGTTCCTCCACCAGCCGGGTTGATCGAGCTGAATGCCTGCAGAGCCGTGCTCTGACCGATCTCAACCGGTGCCCCACCTGTGGTCCTGCTCCCGGAGAGCTCACGAGCAGAGCCTTCTTGTGTCCAAGCCAGGCGATAGTTGCCCTCTTCGTCGATCGACACACTCGGCAGGCCCAGCGTGGCGCGAACCGCACTGGTCACCACCTTTGAGCCCGTCAAGGCATAGCCGTGGGGATCGATCGAGCTCGGCAGTGAATTGACGAACACCTCTGGAGAGCTCACTGCGGAGCCTGGACTTCCCTGGATGCGGTAAGCGATCCGTGCCTCGCCAAAGGCGTTGACAGAGATCGCCGGGGCATCTGCATCGGTGGAGACCGGACGCCCTTCGATCTGTTCGGGGCTCGCCTGCAGAACGTTTCCCAGTTCGCTGCCGAACAGACGGCGCACCCAGATGCGCGCCACGCGATCGGCTCCAGGCTCCTGCCAAGCAACCACTCCGTTCCCGTTGAGGTCGATGCCAATCGACGGAGCATTTTCCACCGTGGGACTCCGCATCGCTATCTGTGGCGCGCGATTGATGGTCTTCGGTTGGCTCCACGTCAGGTACTTGAAGTGAGCGAAGCGTACGAGCACGAGCTTGTCCGTCGAATTCGGGGGACAAACGGTGCCCGTCGAGGGATCGAGCTGACCGCAATCGTTGACCGTCACCCGATAAACGATGTCGGCCGCCCCATTCGGGGCCATCGCGAGTCTAGGATCGACGCCCGAGACGTCTCCTGTGAATTTCTCGCCGACTTCGGGATCGACCATTATCGCCTGACCAAAGCCATTCGTGCCCGGCTGCAAGGACGACGTGATGAGCTCATATTCGGGGATGTCGGAGGGACTCACATTGCGTGGTTGCACCCACGCAACCAACAGCCGTCCCCCGTCTCCCGCAGCGATCACAGGATCGCTTGCGCCGTAGAGGTCTTCTGTGTCCACCTCGACAGGTGGCTCCCAGCCGCCATTCGCGAATCGAACGACAAACAGGTGGGTTACGCCATTGAGCTGGGCTCGGTAAAGGACTCCGCCGGTGCCATCCGGAGCAAGCGCGGCGCCGCTGACTTCCAGTATGTCGTTGGTTGGGCCGGCGAGAACCGCCGCCGGTTGGATCAGGGCCACGCAGCGCCCGGGCATCAGGCAGCCAAGCAAGCCGAGGGCAAACGTCACAAAAGCTGTCGACCAAAGCCGAGTTGGGTACGAAGTCCAGAACATCGGATAGGTCAACCGGTGCTTATCGAGTCGCCGGATTCGCCTCCCGAGCCACCACCCGAGCCAGAAGCTTCAAGTGGTTTAGCTTGAAACTGGAACTTGGTGGGCCAGTTCTTGACGTCGAGGGTCAATGACAGCTCGTGGCGCCCAGGGTGCAGCGAGGTGAGTCTCGTGCTGGCGACCACCCTTTTCCCTCGGCGACCGAGCAGCCGGACACGGGCCCGCGCCGTGAGCGTGAAAGACAATATGAGCACGCGCTGATGGACGAATCTGCTCTTCACGCGCAGAACAAGTGGTTTGGCCTTCTCCTTGCGTTTTGCGGGCGCAGGCGAATGCTCCAGGGCGCCTATCGGTGCAGCCTGCTGATTGGCGAGCGAATCGTCCGCCGGAGGAATGTCAGGGTAGATCGGCGGAAGACCGTCGTCGGGCGGGCGGCTGGTGATCACTCCGGCAAAAGCAGGGTCTGTGTCCTGTGGGTAGCTGCTGGTTGCATCACTGAAATGAAAGAGCCAGCCCTCGCTGGTCGCCATCCAGCAATCTTCAGACGCGGGACACGTTATGGGTCCGGCGGTCCCCCGGAATCCCACCGGTTCTTCAGGGTTTGGTATGGGTTCGATCTTGATCTGTCCGTCGTCTTGCAATAGCGCAACCGTCGCGCCGCTTACTTCGGGGTCGCGCAAGGACAGCCACGCGCTATCGCTCCCCGGCACCGGAGCGATAGCCCCAGGACCCGGTTCCTCGAAGCGGGTGGGGCTGCTGTATGAATACGAGCCGGCCAGCAGGCTTTCTCCAAGCGGCGAGGCGCTCGCCTTTCCGTTGCCATCAAGCGGCGGAAGCACCTGCGTCCACTCACCCTGGTTGTTATGCAGGATGGTCAGGTCTGCCGGAGAGACGCCGGCAGAGGTATCGGCTCCAGCCCACAACTGTGTAGCTCCCGAGCCGAGTGGCGAACCGTCTGTCGCAAGATCGAATCCCACGAGATCGCCAGGCGCAACGCCTCCTGGATATACCGGAAGATTGAGTTCAGCAGATTCTGAGAACGCGACCAGCTTGCAGGAGATATTCGAAGGGTCTTCACAGGGCGCACCGGAATCTTCCGAGGCTATCTCCCGGAACATGGGCGGGCTCAGTGGACCTTCTTCGGGGAGATACGAATCTTCAGGACCGATGCTCAGGCCCTCGAAGATCTGTCCGCCCCCGAAGCTCGTCATACCGGTGACGACGTGATCGCTCGAGTCATAGACGCTGGTCAACTGAGCGCCATCCCAATGTAGATGGAACGAACCGACATTGGGCGGTTCTCCAATCGCACCTCCGAACCAGCAGTTGTCAGGTGACGTGCAGGCAGCAGCGTTCATCTTCAGGTAGGAGTTGAGCTGCCCGAGCGGCTCGGCGTAGGACGCAACAATCTGTCCGTTCACGAAGTGACATAGCGATCGGGTGGTCAGTTCATTCCCAACTGCGACACCTTCGACGATCTGCCCCGAACGCTGGTCGGATATTGTCCAGAAGTCGTCAGGTCCGGCCCAGGCGATTCGCCCTTTGCCGCCGCCGCACACTTCGGACAACAGGTGCCAGCTCACACCATCGTAGGCATAGAGCCCAGCCGGCACCGGACCGCCTTCAGATGCGGTTCCCCCCGTAATGAGCAGGCCACGGTTTGGCGCCCAGAAGCTGATCTGTCCCACTTCACCAACCGCGACCGGGTAGGGGGCAGCGGCAACTCCCGGTGGAGGTGGAGGCGCCTCGGCGGGCGCGAACCGCCAGGCAGCGCCAACTTCGGCGCTCGCGTTACCGGCCATACCGACTACAACGACAAGAGCACACCCCAGCGCAGCCAGATCAAGGGCACCTGGTGGCCTGCAAAAGACCGGTAGCCGGCGAATGAATGAAATTGAACGCCGACTCATAGATACAGTGATCGACATTCTAGATGCCGGATCATGCCGCATCAAGCGTCGTAACAAGATGGTTACGCGATTTGCAGCTCCTGGGACGTCATCCAATTATTGAAATGGTCGCCGGCCGTCCAGTCCTTGAGATGGTGCCGATTGCGACAAAGTGCCTCGCCTTCGCCTTATACCTCGTTGTCCGTGCCTGCGCGCATACCCTGGTTATCCCCAGCCCGTTTCACGGGCTCTCCGACAAACCGATACCCAAGGCCCTTATGCGTGTGTATGTATCGCCATCCAGGCGAGACATCTTCTAGCTTTGTCCGAACCTTGCGCACGAAGGTGTCGATCGAGCGACTGCCACGTACCATCGCATACCCCCATACTTCTGAGTAGAGCCTCTCTCGCTCCACGACGGTGTCCTTCATGCGGGCGAGATACAGGAGCACCTCGAACTCGCGGCTGGTAAGGCCCGCCGGCCTCCCGTTCGCGAATGCCTCGAACAGGTCAACTCGTACTTCCAGCTCCCCACTGCGCAGCGGTGCCTGGGGATCCGGTCGAAGCCCGAGTCTGTGACCGCGGACGATGGCTTGCAGGCGAGCGATCACCTCTTCGGGGTCACAGGGCCTGTCCATCCAGTCATCTGCACCGGCGCGCAATCCCCGAACTCGCTGGCCAGTGGTGGAGCGAGTCGTGCAAACGAGTACACCGACGTGCGGAAATCGCTCCGACTGACGCGTCAACCAACCTTCCCAGTCGTTGCCGAAGACGTCGATATCCAGCAGCACTGCATGGGGACGATCGCCGACCGACATCTTGGCGATCGGCGATCGAGGATAGACAATCAAGGTCCAGTCGAGCTGCTTGCAATGCTCAGAGAACCGCCGCAGGAAGTCGTTGTCTCCATTTATCGTCGCGATCCGCAGGCGTGAGGGCAGCCGCGGAGACGACCATCTCGAAACTCGCCTCTGCGACCGCCCTGGCGACGCCGCTGCCATGTCTTTCCCGGACCGCGGCTATGAATGACAACTCAACCCCGGCTAACCGCGCTTACCCTTCTTCCGATGTTTAGCCGGATAGCTCAGAGTAACAGTTCGTTTTTCGACTCCAGCGTGCCCACCCGGATCAGTGGCGGTGATAGTCACCACGACCTTGAGCGTGTGCTTGGCACGCAGCAGTGAAATTCCCTTGGAGCTCAGCTTGACATCCACCGTCTTACTCTGCCCCCTGGTGAGGCTGAATGACGCCTGCCCAAGAGAAAGGGGTGAAGCCTTGTGCTTCTTTGACTTGCTGGAAGCCACGGCGGACGCGGTCTTCAACGCAATCGTGCCTGAGCAAGAGCCCTTGGTTTGAGGGCACGAGACCGTGACTGCCACGGACCCCTGTGCTGTGACCACCGACGCCAGCTTGGCATGCACTTCGGTCGGAGCCGTGTTTTCTGTCGGCGACGGCGGACCGGTTCCCGCAGGTTTCGTGGGTATAATTTTGGGTTCTGTTTTTACTTCTCCACTTGGAGGGCCGGCTGATTTTTCTGCTTCGGCGACATTGATCGTCTGGCTGACTTCCACCTTTTTGTGGAATGCATCGGTTATCTTCAGGGTTATCTCGTGATTGCCGGCCGTCAAGAACTTGTGTTGTGTTGTGGCAGAGGCTTTATTTTCGCCTTCGCCGCCATCGTATTCCCAAGCGTAGTTTGTGATGGAGTCGTGCGCCGGCACGGTCGAAGCGGATGCATCCAACGTCACCGGCTGACCCACCTTCGGATCAGCACTGACCGTAAACTTGGCCACTGGCGATTCCGTCGGTTCTACCGTTAGCGTGCGCTGCGTCTCGTATGTGCCGAAATCGTTGATCACATTCAGGCTGACCTGATAGACACCAGGCGTCGAGTACGTGCGTTCGGCACTGGTCGATGGCCACATCCATCCAAATCCCTGCCCAGGCGTCGCGGTGAATTCATTCAACAAGGTCCAGGGCAGATCCACCATCCCGGCGGCGGCTTCTCCTTCAAGGCTCCAGTCGTAAGCCCACGGCGCGCCACCCCGCAGATCCAATTCACTGGCGTCGAACTTCAGTTTGGAGCCTGCAGGCACTGTCAGTGGTGCACTACCCTTGCTAGGTTCAGGTTTTGCGGCGCTTTCATTTGTGATGGAGAAGTCACCACTGGGTTGCGGACACTCCTGCCCATCCGTCAAATCGTTTGGCTTGAACTCGACAACCTGGTCAGCCGAGCCTGCGTCCACTGGGTCTGCCGGCGTGACCGAGAAGACACCGCCGTGGGCTTTCTCGAGATCTGGCTGTGTCAACGCAAACAGGACACCTTCACGACCTGGAACGAGCGCCGCGAACGATCCTCTTTCTTCGTCGAAGCGTTCGTCGAAGCCACCCTGCAGATTGCAGGGACCACCAAGTGTGGCGTTGCCGATCATACCCAATGAATCGCCAGCTGCATCAAATATACGAATACCTAGGCTGGCAGGACTGACCACCGTCCTGACAGTTTCTCCGCCAACTTCAGATTCTTCGCCTATTGCGGCCCTCCAGGAGAACAGACCTTCATCTGGTCGCTGAAGATCTTTTTCGGCCGGGTTTGCTATCAACCCTGCATATAGGCCGTCCGGAAACGCACCCGATCCTCCGCCCGAGAGCTGCACCACCGTGGGAGCCAGCGTACCCAGCGAAGGGGTGGCACCACTCTCTCCCAGTCGTTGATATTTGGCTTTGGGCAGGTCCTGGAAGAAGCCATCCGCTGCGGATCGATCAAAGTTGACCGAGTTGTCTTCAACGACGTTTTCCGACGGCAACAGCGGAGTGGTTTCTGTCAGGTCACCACTGACAAGAGCCATGTTTGGCTCGAACTCTGCCGGCGCCAGTGCGCTCGATCTTGTCGTCACGGGCCCCAGCGAAACGTTCAGCGAGCCATCCGGGTTGGCACTGGCCGCATACAAGGTTCCCGACTTCTGCCCGATGGCAGTTGCCGCCGTGTCTTCCGTTTTCGCGGCGTCGTGCCACACGACCAGATTTTTATCGAGCGCTCCAGTTTCCGCGCCATGCGTGACGATGCCCTCTATCGTCGGGGATATCGTGCCGGCGGACGAAACATATTCATTGCCTGCCAGGGCCAGATCCGAGGATTCCCCGGTGCCGTCGATGGCCAGACTCTCCCCCTCTATGTCGCCGGCCAAGTTCGCAGCCCCAGTCTGGAGATCATGCGCGGCATCGGGTCCTGCCAGCTCTCCCGCTTTGGGATGGCCTGCGCCTTCCCCTACTTCTTTGTTCAGCGGATCAGGGTTCAGTTTGTCTTCATCCAGTCCAGAGGCCGGTGTAAGAGCCGATTCACCGCTACGGCTTCCAGTGCCGGTGGTCCATGCATCTATCCGATCGGCCGCGTAGCTACCTTGCACTTCGTTTTCAGCAGTTGGCGGAGCATCCTCGATCAGGACGTAGACACGATGCACAGCGCTGTCAACAGCGAGCGACTCGGCATGCAGTCCGGGGTGCGAATTTGAAGATTCAAGGGTGAAGGTGCGAGACGCCAGCACGTGCCCAGAGGTGTCAAACTTCCGAAGGCGATACTGGAGCTTCAATTTGACAAAGTGATTTTCGAATATTTCAGGCGTATTGATTGCTTGCGGATTGATCAAGTCGAGTACATAGATCGCGTAATCTTCAGGTGCCGACGCGTCTTCCGTGTCGACCGCCATACCGATCGGGTAGACGAACTTTTCCGCCGCCAGCGACCCTTCCGTGGTCAAGGCGCCATCCGCAGTCGCTGATTCGGTGAACGTTCCATGCGTATCCGGACCTGCTTCTTTGGGGAACCTGCTGGTTTCGCCGTATGGCGGAACCGTCGAGTTCGCAGCGTCGGCTCTCCCCACGCCCCCGAGCAAGACGAGGACAAGAGCGACCGAGAACAGGGCCAAAGCGACAGGCGCCGGTCGCCTCCAATCGCGGAGCGTGGCCTGAGCAAAACGACTAGATGCATTGGTAAAGGCGGAAGTATTCGTCATGGCAGCGAACCTAGCATTCGAAGACTCCCAGGACACAAAACTTCACAAGATCGACCAGAAATTTCACGAGATCGTTACAGTCCAGCTAGCCGAACGGCTCCCCGCCTGGGCCCCGTTCTGGGTATCGATACACCGGGAATCTACCGAACGCCGGGCTTGTTTCGTTGGACTTCTATGCTTTAAGTAGATATCGGCGCGCCCGCGGCGATATGGTCGCCCTGCCGTTCCATCGGCTCGGGCTCGGTCTTTTGCTTCCGGGAGTCTTTGTTGATTCTTCTGAAGCACCTTAAGCTAGCGAGCCCGGACCACCACGACGGGGGCCCGGGCTCGATCAGCACACCGGTTTCGATGCATACTCGCGCTACTGAATCATCTCAGCCACTCGAGCCGCCGTACTGCCAATGTACCGATAACCACATGCTACGGTGTGATTAACGCTGCGTTTTCGCGAGAAATCGTGATGACTTTAGCCGGAGCTGGAGAATAGTCATCCTGGATTTCATTCTGCCCTTCCGTTGCACTCAGCATATATTTGAAGTAGGCCTTGGCCGAATTACCTATTTCTTCGGCTAATGCGGCTGTTAAATAATACAGCGGGGCAGCCCCTTTGGTCAATTCCGCTGTTAAATAGCTGACCCATCCAACATCGTAGGTCAGCGTGCAGGCCGGATAACCCAGTACCGCTTTTTTACCTTGAGCCAGGTGCACCGTGCCCCATTCATTTTTCTTTGCTTCTGTTTCTTGTGCTGCGGTCAGAGGGTTGGCTGTCGGGCAGTTCCCAACCAGTAACCCACTCGGTTCTTCCTTTAGGGGATCCGAGAACTTTTCGCCGGCAGTCTCAAAGTTTTCCACCTTCACCCAGAACGTGGAAGATAATTTTTTACCACCGGCTTCGAACCCACCAGCAACGGCGTCGGCCGTGTTTGCATAACCGATGGAGTTCGCGGTCGCGCTAACGGCCGCAACCTCACCAGAACCTTTTTCATTGGCTACTTTCGCGCCGTGTAATTCGGAGCACGGGTTTACTTCAGATTCACAAGTAAGTCCTTTTCTTACTTGTGTTTCCGGCCAATTTTTGGAGTCGTTGATGTATTCTTTGGCACCACCGCCGTTTTCTACTTCACATTTGCCGGCGGCGACGCCCCATTCATTCACACCAGCTCCCGCAATCTGGCACATCCACTGCTTGAACGCGTAGGAAGTGCCAGAGCCATCGGAGCGAACCTCATCGATGTTTTTTTCAGCTACGACTTTTTCTTCACAGGTGATACCTTTGAGATTTGTCAGCGCTTTACCGCTTTCCAGCATTTCCTTCCAGGTTAAACCAGAATGCCGCCAGAAACCTTCAAGCGCCGCCTGAGTGACTTCAGGCTCAGCACCAACTTCAAGTTCGCAGCCGGTCGGCAGGTGCATGATCATCGCGATCGGCGCCGCCAAAGGCGCAATCACATCAGCTTCAGTACCAGCATGTTTAGCCACAACTAACTTCACTTCTTCCTGCTGCTTGGCAGTCGGCGGGTCATCTGTACCGATAAAACCATCCAGTTCCCCACCGATACCTAACCCAGGCGTCAGTTCGAAACCAGCTTCCATACCAAACTCCGTCAAACCAGCACCACTACCTTCAGCCGCATATAAAACGGTGATTTTCGCAGCACATTCACCAGCCAATTTCGCAGCAGCGCTAGCGGTAGCGGTCCACGTTTCCTGCTGGACCTTCTGAAGCGACGAACCCGTACCATTCAGATTGGCACAGGTCACAGCCAGGGCTGACCCCGGAGTGGCCATCGCTACGGAGAGCGCCGCTACCGACACACTCATGACCGCGAGCGCAAACACGCGCGCAGAACCCATGATCCTCATACGAGGACTCCTTTCGTGTTTATAGAGACAGAACCGCGACACAAGGCGGCCATCCGGACATCGCCGAACGTGCCTAATGAGTCGCGTAGTTCAACTATACAGATTGCTCTCTGTCACGCAAGCGTTTTTACAAGTCGGCCACATTGGACTTGGAGTTATGCGACCGTACGGTATCGCTGGCGTCAATATCCGGTGGGCCATCCCCTGGGTCTGCTGTCCAGATCTAGTGAAACAATGTTGTGACTAATGGATCTAGTTCTACTGATCGGACTCTGATGACTGGGTCAGTACGGTTAGATTGAATCTCAAGATTGTCACACGTGCCCTCATTGGGCTCGCTTAGGGTCCATCCCGTAGCAATTTCGACTAACTGCTCCAATACGCCAAACCCACCACAAGGGCGGGTACGGAGGGGCTGAAAGGATCGACTTCATGAGAGCAACAAGACCATGGCGCCTTGCGGTGGGGCTCTTCAGCGCCGCAATGCTCATCGCCGCGGCACCGGCCGCAAGCCAGGCGAACTTCACGCCGCCATATAACACCCAGTGCTCAGGCACTCTTGTCTTCGACTTCGGCACAGAGCTGCAGGAACCGGCTGCGAGCATCTTGATAAACCACTTCGAGGGCGAAGAAGCTTCCCCGCTTGCATGCGTCGGACATCCAACCGAAGTCGCTTACACGATCGGATCTTCAGCAGAAGCCCTCGGAACACTTGGTTCTGTTGGCGGGGTGCGCAACTCAGCCATCAAACTGGCCAGCGCCGAAGAGCCTCCGACGCTTTCACAGTGGCTGAGCATCGACCTCGGCGACAAACCGCTCTCCAACTCCGGCCTGATCCGTCAGATCCCGGTTGCCGTTGCGGCGGTGACGCCGATCGTGCACTTCCCGACCGGCTGTGCGATACCTGCCAAAGAGGCGACCGGCGACGGCCGCTTCACCGTCTCCAACGCACAGCTCGAGAAGGTGTTCGCCGGCGAAATCGCCACCTGGGGTCAGCTCTTGCCAGACATCGAAGCATCTTGTGCGGGAATTCCGATCAAGCGAGTCGTCCCTGCTGCGTCGGAAGGGGCGACCTATGTCCAAAAGCAGTGGCTGAATACCATCAACTCGTCACGCGGGTGGCTCGAGTCCTCGGGCCTGGAAAACACTTCTTGGCCAAACGACAGCGGAGCTACGGCAACCGTCCGCGCGACCGAAGGTGACTTTGGTGAGGCGAGGCTCGTCTCTCGAACGGCTGGCTCGATTGGGTTTTCAAGCCTTGCGTGGGCGCGCTTTTTCGGTTTCGGGAACTTCTCCTCTGAAACGGCAGAAGCACCAGCAAAGGAGTTCTGGCTTTCGGTGAGCAACGGTTCCGGACAGTCGGTGGAACCGACCCGGGACCCGCACTCGAACATCGACGGAGTGCTGGGTGCCAACTGCGACAAACCGCAGTTCAACATCACACCCTCGGGCTATGACACCACCGCGACTCCGATCTGGCGCGCCGTGAGCGCGGCGGGAAGCAAAAGCGGCTGGCCGATCTGCACGCTGCTCTACAACCTTGCATGGGACGACGCAGCTCCCGTGTACGGCAACACGAGCCAGGCACAAGGTGAACAGCGGACGGTAAAGGACTACCTCGCTTACACGCTTGGCGAACAAGGACAGCAGAAAGTCAGGGAAGAAGACTTCTCCCCTCTGCCGGCAGCATTCCTCGCGGACGCCAAGGATGGACAGAGCCGCGTCGGCTGGTCGAAGATCCCCGGAGCCAAGGAAGAGCAAGCGAAGATCAGCACCGAAATTCATCAGGACCAAGAACACCACTAGTAACCGCTAGCTGATCTCAAACCGTCCGTGGCCAGGGCTGGGCTCCAGCCACGGACGGTTTTCTTTCCGCATGTTGGAATACGGAGGTTGTGTCTTGTCCCGCTTGCTCGAGGTCTCCGTCACAGATCTTTTACGAGATGATCCCCGACTGATCACAAAGTTCGCTATTTGCAGGGAGAACCTTTCGGTATAGACAAAAAGACCGAGAGGAACGGAAATGACAGGTTCGGCCACACGGGTCGACACACAGCGCTCATCTACATCGGCCGACACGGCCGGCTCGGCCACACGGGTTGACATGCACTGCCACTCGACGGCCTCGCAGATGTCCAAGCTCGGCGTGCAACGCGCTCTCGGCCTGCCGGAGTGCGCGACCCCTCCCGAGGAGGTATACGAGCTCGCCAAGCGCCGCGGAATGGACTTCGTGACGATCACCGATCACGACACGATCGATGGCGCCCTGGCCATCTGCGACCGTCCCGACGTGTTCATCTCAGAGGAGCTGACCGCGCACTTCCGCGGCGAGCCTCAGGCTGTGCACGTCCTCTGCTACGGGATCACCCCTGAGGATCACGAATGGCTGCAGGCGAACAGCAGCGACGTGGAGCTGTGCGCGATGTACCTGTACGACCAGGAGATCGCCTGCGCGTTGGCTCACCCCTACTACGCGGTGGGAGCGCCGTTGACAGGCCGCCATCGCCGCCGTCTCGCGGAGCTGTTCGGCATCTGGGAGACCCGCAACGGCGCCCGCGCCCGCGAGCTGAACCGCCCGGCCGCAATGTACGTGGCTACCCTCGACGGCACCGGCATCGGCGGCAGCGACGATCACGCCGGGGTTGACATCGGACGCACCTGGACCGAGGCGCCCCCGGCGAGCACGCCGGGGGAGTTCCTGGAGCACATGCGAGCCGGCAGGGTGAGCGCCAAAGGCAAGCAGGGCAGCGCCGCGAAGTGGGCTCACGCCGCTATCGCGCTGGCCGCACGCTCGCTCGGTCGCGACGAGGGCGATACGGACGCCGGCGCCCCCGATCCCCGCCGGGTGATGACGATGATGCAGCGCCTGCTGCGCGAGGGCGATGCGCGCCAGGGCTCAACCGGAACAGACCTGGCGCCTGCCGATGCGCGCTGTCTGTTGCGTGCATGGCTGTCGGCCGTCGAGCTCGACCACCTCGATACCCTGACGGCCACAGGCGAGCACGGCCTGATCGCCTACATGCAGGAGGATGGCTTCAGCCACTCCGACCTCTACCGGCGCGCATGTCGTCTGCACGAGCGCAAGCTGCGCGATGCCGTCCGGTATGCGGTGGGAGTCGCCACCGGCAACGTCGAGACCGGCGATGGCGCGCAGCCGGCGACAGTCGAGACCGATGCAGCGCAGCCGGCGACGATCGACACAAACGCCGTCCAGATGGCGACGGGTGAGACAGATCTACTGGCGGCTCGCGATGCCGAGGTGGGAGCGGCGGCCGCCGGGCTGTTCGAGAGCTGCATCGCGGCGATCCCCTATGCCCCGGCGACCGCGTTCCTGGCGAGCGAGCAGGCCAAGCTCGATCCGCGTCGCGAGGACGGCGAGCTCCCGCGGGTCGCGATCCTGGTCGACGGGATCGGCTCGACGCACGGCGTGACACGCACGATCCAGGAGATCCGCCAGCGCGGAGTCCCGGGCTTTGAGATCGAGGTGGTCGCGACCGATGCCGATGTCGACCGGCGCCTGTCGGCGGTGACGGAGTTCGACGTGCCCTTCTATCCGGGGCTGAAAATCGGCGTGCCAAGCCTCTCGGCAGCCGCCCAGACGTTGACCGAAGGCTTCTTCGACGCGATCCACGTCTGCTCTCCGGGCCCTGCGGGCATTGCGGGCGCCCTGCTTGCTCATGCGCTTGGGTTGCCGCTGATCGGCAGCTACCACACCGAGCTGACCGCCTACGCGCAGCTGCGCTCAGGCGAGCAGCGTGTGGTGGAGACGATGAGCATGGCGGTCGGCGTCTTCTACAACGCGTGTGATCTGGTGCTCTCCCCCAGCCCAGCCTCCGACGAAGCGCTTGCGTCGATCGGGATGGCGCCGGAGAAGGTGCTGCGCTGGGATCGCGGTGTGGACACTTCGCGCTTCGACCCCTCTCTCAGGGACGCCGTGCTGGCAGAAGGCTGGAGCAGGGACGATGCCGGACAATCGATTCCGGCGGATGTTCGCTCCGACGCACCTGGGGGTCCCGTGAACGTGCTCTACGCCGGGCGCATCACTCGCGAGAAGGGGGCCGAGCTGCTGGCGGACGCATTCTTGGCGGCGCGCGAGCGCGATCCGCGCCTACGGCTCGTGCTTGCCGGCGGAGGACCCGAGCAGGAGCGCCTGCGCGAGCGCGTGGGCGAGCACGCGACCTTCCTCGGCTGGCTGCACGGCGCCGAGCTGGCTGAAGCGTATGCCTCGGCCGACGTGTTCCTGTTCCCGAGCGCCACCGACACGTTCGGCCAGGTGATCCTCGAGGCGCAGGCGTCCGGACTGCCCGTGCTGGCGGTGGCCGCGGGTGGGCCACTCGCACTCGTGCAGGACCGCGTGACGGGATTGTTGTGCGAAGCCGACTCCGAGCAGCTGGCGGACGCTCTGGTCGAGCTCGCCGGCTCGCCGCTGTTGCGCGAGCGCTTGGCCGCCGCCGCGCTCAGCGTGGTACGCGAGCGCACGTGGGAGCAGGCCCTCGAGCGCCTTGCGGACGGGTACAGCCGGGCGCTTGCCGGCGCCGGGCGATCCTCACTCGATACCGATCGACTCGTCGCATGACGGATAGCTCACATCCGAGCATGATCGTCCGGGCCCATGCCTGACTCGCGCCGCACGATCGCCGTGGCGCTACACGACATCGAGCCGGCAACGTTCGAGCGTTGCGCGCTGATCCGCGACTGGTTGGACGATCATGGTGTGAACAGAGTCACGTTGCTGGTGATACCCGCACGCGACCTGCATCCACTGGCAGAGCGCTCGCCGGAGATGGTGAGCTGGCTGCTGGAGCACGAGCGCAGCGGCGATGCAATCGCCCAGCATGGCTTCCAGCATCTGCGCTCTGGTGGCTCGCGCGCTCGGGGCAACGGTCCCTATCAAGCGCTGCGCACCCTCAGCGCGGACAGCGAAACCGAGTTCCTCGGACTTGACGAGCAAGAGACGCGCCGTGCCGTGGACGCGGGGCGACGCGTGTTGAAGCTCGCGGGGATCGAGCCACGTGGCTTTGTGGCTCCTGGTTACGCCTACACACCCACGCTGCGACGGACGCTCGGCGAACGCTTCCACTGGTGGGCCGGCCTGCTGGGTCTGCACCGCAGCCATCCCGCGAGGTTGTCCGTCTGCGTGAGCGAGGAGCACGAGGGCTCAGCGCCGATCGGGGCCGGCGAGAATCGCAGGCGGCTCAAACCGCCAATCGCTCTGTCGAGCTCAGGTCGCTTGCGCCAGGCGCTTTCCCCGACGCTCTTGCGTGCAGGGGCGCTCGTGTCGGGGACAACATTGCGTCTTGACCTGCATCCCTCAGATCTCGACCACCCCAACCACATGCTGGCACTCGAGTGGGTGCTGCGACGGTCGGCGGCTACACGCGAGGCGGTCACGTATGAGCAACTGGCTGCGGCCAGCGCGCAGCCAAACACTTCACCGCGACCCATTGCAGGCTTGCGCTAACCGCCCGAGAAGAGCGACGGGCTGAGCGGCTTCACTTCGGAGAGACCGGCATAGCCGAGCCGCGACAGGCCGAAGACCTGCTCGATCGTGGCAAGCAGCGAGAAATGGTTGTAAGTGTCCTGAACAAGTCCGCCACCCTTCACGAAGGGCGAGAGCAGTAGCAGCCCTACCTGACCGCCCCCTGAGCCTGCAAGCGCCGCAGCGCCGGTCGGCGCCGGCAGGTTCGCAAAGCGCGGCTGTCCACAGCATGAGCTTGAGTCGGCATATTCACCGCTCGCTGGAGCCTGGTCTATGGTGATCGCGAGCAGTCCGCCATGCTCATAGGCCTTGGAGGAGAGGATCTTGGGCACGATCTTCTTGAGAAAGTCATCCGCCGCCACCATCCCCGACGCCTTCCCGGGCGCGCATAGTGTGGGGTTACCGTCATCGCAGGGGCCAGGTGCGATGTAGGAGAAGCTGGGGGTGCGCTTTTCACTTGAAAGGTCGCTCTCGAGCTTGTTGATGCCAACGTCGTTGGCGGCGCAGGCGGGGGAATCTGTGACCGAGTGAAAGTAGACGAACGGGTTGCGTCGCGTTTGATAGACCGTCCCAGACGCAGACGCAGGCGCCGCGCTCGGGTCGGCAGCGCCCACGGTCGGGTGGGCACACGCGGGTGGCGTGCCTGCTCCTTCGTCGATCCCTTCGATATAGGCCTTCCAGGCGAGGTGCTTGGCTGTGAGCTGGCTCATGAGCGTGCCGGTCGAGGCGGGGTAGACGCAGCCGTTGCCGAGCACCTGTCCAGCTTCGGTGCCGGTTTGGGTGAGCTCGGCGTAAACCGAGCAGTTGGCGGCCGTGGCTTCGGTGGGTCCCTGACCGCTCAGCAGCGCGATCCCGTTGGCAAGTTCTTCGTGGGCTACCGCGTAGTAGCGCTCGAGCAGCTTGCCTTGCTTCTCGAGCGTCCCGGACAGGTAGTGGGCAGGCGAAGCAGGTCCAAACGCAGTGGCATATGGCTGATCGTTCAGCATCACCACGAACACGTGCTTGACAGCTGACAGCTTTGAGCCTTTCGGAGAGGAGCCTTTGTTGCCGGCCGAGGGTTCTTCTGAGCCGCTCGGGGACCCCGCAGAGGGCGAAGGAGAGGGACTTGCGGCGTGTTTAGAGCTTTTCGGCGGGGTCGAGGGAGTGGACGACGGTTCAGGCGTCGTTTCTGTTTCCGGCAGCGGCGGCGGCACAGAGGCTGTGGTGCTCGGGGCGCTTGGTGTCGGCGCACGCGCCACGAGCAGCTTCAGTGGAGCTCGACTTGCCGCCAGCGAGGCCGCGGAATCCAACCCTGTGGCGCGACCTATCAGTATCCCGAAGCCAAGGAAGGCAATAGCCAGTGCGATCCAGAGAAATGGCGATGGCATCGGCAGCGCACCGAGGCGCTGCTCCCAGCGGCGCAGCGGCTCGAGGCTCACGGGTTCGTTGAAAGCGGCCGGCCAAGCTCCTGCGGAGTGGCCCCGCGCGCCCGCGCGGACCCGACGGACGCGCGATCGTCCTCCACGTCCACGGTCGCCGCCTCGCCTTCGGCGGTCTCGATCCCGGCACTCGCGGTTGTGAGACCGGCGTCCGTGGTCGGGAGATCGAGCTCGACGGTCTTCGCACCGGACTCATCGCCGTCCCCGGTCGCCTGCACGCCGCCGCTTGCCTGCTCCATCACTTTCACTCCGCACTGCCAGCAGAAGACGGCCCCGCGGCTGCGCACGGCGCCACAGCTCGGACAGCTTCCGGCGATCGAGCTCTCCTGCATGTGCAGAAGCCGGTCGAGCTCGGCGAGCTCGGCATCACGCTCCTGCAGCATCGCGGCACGGCGCATGAGCACGTCGAGCCGGAAGTGATCGCGGATCGCCATCTCATAGGTGAGCCCACCCAGGTTCCAGTGCAGCTCAGCCACCTGCTCGGCGAGCTCGTCGCGACGGCGTCGCAGATCTGAGCGTGGCTCCTGTCGCGGAGTGGGCTCGTTCATCCGGTCGAGACCACGTTCGGCAGGTTCTTGGACTTCTGCTCGTAGCTCTGCCCGCTGCCGCCGGTGCGCAGGTTCTTCAGGGAGCTCGGGGGGGCCGGTTTGGTGATCGAAGCTCCTGTGCCGGCCGGTTCTTTGGCCTTTGCGGCGGGCTTCTTGGTAGTGGAGGATGGAGCCGGCGCTTCAGGCGCGGCGGTGGTGGGCGTGGTCGCCGCGCCCGCGGCGCCACCGGCGGCGCCGAGTGAGATCACCTGTGCCGGCGGTGCCTTTGCGGAGCCTGCGCCGGCACGACCGATCAGCACGCCGACGCCCATCGCGAGCAGCAGCACCCCCACGCCCGCGATCAGCGCGAGGCTGTTGTTGCGCCCAGAGGCCGGCGCGCCCGCGATCCCGGGCGGCGCGGACGGCGACTGGGGCGCCAGCGGCGGCGCCTGCGACGGTTTTTCCGTCGCAGGCTTGGCGGACAGCGGCCCACTGACGTGCGGTCGGGGCTCGCCGCATTGCAGGCAATAGCGCTGATCGTCCGCCAATGGCGCGCTGCACTGCGCACACGACTCGGTCGTCACACCCGCATGGTCCATCCTCAGGCGACCTGAACTCGTAACGATTCTGTGAATGCCATCGGACCGGTTGTTCGGGCGGATGTCATCGGACTAGCCGTTTGCCGCGGAGTTCGCGCCCGGCGCCTTGTTGAACGCACAGCGGAAGTTCTCCGGCGCTGAGACGGGCTCTGAGCCGGCGAAACCGCCTTTGGTGCCGTTCGAGTAGACGGTGACGTACTGCAGCGTGGAGGGAGCGGGAACCGCCGGCAGCGGCACAGGGTTCGGTTCGCCTGTGCGCGGATCGCCGGTCGAGCCGGTGCTGACACCCTCCGAGCCCGCCGCATCGGAGCCTGCCGCGGTGGTCACGAGTGTGGCGCTCATCTCGCGCAGGTCCTTCAGTCCCACTGAGGGATCAAGCGAAATGGTGGAGGTGAGCTGTGAGTCGTGGATCGTCGAGGCGAGCTTCACGCGGGCAGCGGCGCCGATCAGCTGTGCCGCGGTCGGCAGGTAGCCGCCCATCTGCACGCACGCCTGGCTCGCCCAGAAGTAGTTGTTCTGACCTGCCTGGGCGTTGGTGAGCGGGTAGAAGGAGGTCATCAGGCACCAGGTTCCGAGGTCGACCGTGGTCGGCTGGCAGCTTGGTTCGACGGCCGCGAGCGTCTTGCCGCTGAGGTGGGTGGCGTTCTTGACGGTCGGGATCGCCGCCGCTGCAAACTTCCTGTTGTGGCCGAGCAGCAGCAGGCCGTTCGCGCGTGGCTTGGCGCTGATCTGGTGGCCGCCGATCGCGCTCACGACGGCATGTCGTGCAGCGCTTGCCAGCCCGGTGGTCGAGCCGACGAGCGCGAGGATTGAGATTGCCAGTGCGGCCGTGCCACTGTGGCGGGAGATGCGCGCTTTCATGATCGCCTCCTCGGGCGTTGGTTGGTGTGTTCTATGGAGAGCCGTGCCGCCGCTGGACGGCGACGACGGTGTGGGTCAAAGCGGATCGTGGCGCCCCCGGCGGCCGCGGCCAGGAGAACGCCAAGCAGGTAGAGGGCGAATTGGGAGGAGCCGCCGCCGGAGCTGCGCGAGCTCGCGAACGCGGGGACGAGGGGCTGCGAAAGGCGCAAGCCGCCCCGCGCCGATACGGGCAGCTCGCGCCCGTCCTGCATGTACCGGGCGAACGCCTGCGACTGCTCGGGCGCGGCCTCCTCTTCGCGTTTTTCTTCGAACACGCGAACCGTGGCGCCACCGGGCGGGATCGGATCGGTGAACGAGGCGGCGGGCGGCGGCGGGACCACCGGCACCCCGCCGACAGACGGCAGCTTGACGATCGGAAGCAGTGCGAGCGGCAGCGCCACCTTCGGTGCCGGCTTCAGGGCGGGGGGCTTTGCGAGCAGGGGGGCAGGAGGGGGCGGGGGCGGCGCGATCGGAGCAGGAGCCGGGGCGGGCGATGGCGGGGGCGCGGCCGGTGGCGCGGCGGCTTCAGAGGCGGCGTGCTTGAAGTGGCTCGCGCTGAGCGGCACGGTGCCGCACGGCTGCTCCACGCTGCCGCCGAGCACGGTCACCGGGGTTGAATAGGAGAGCCCTCCGGCGGAGACCGTGACGGTCGTGGTGCCGGGGTTGAACGCACACAGGATCGCCGAGTGCGGGTCGGGGATCACGTGGCCTGAGGAGTCCTGCAGCGGCTTGCGCAGATTTGTCGAGTTGGGGTCCTGCTCGACGAAGTTGGCGATTTCCGGTTCGGAGGAGGTGAACGTGTATTCCGGTTCGATCGCGCTCGAGCAGTCCGACTGCACGCACAGCTTCGGTGGGAATTCGCTATAGGGGTCGGCGCCCGGCGGGCTTGGATTGCCGTCGGAGGCGGACACCGGTCCCCAGCGGTCGCCCGCGAGCGGCCTCCTGCCCAGTCCGGTGAACAGCGCGGGCGCGCTGCGGCGCAGCAGCGTGCCGTCGACGGGGTCCAGCGAGACCGACTGCACGAGCGGTATCAGGCGTGCGCTGACCGGCGCGACGTTGCTCACCGGATCGCGTTTTGAGACTTCGACGCTGAACAGCAGGTAGCCGGTGGTGCCGAACAGGGCATCGGGCTGACCGGCTTTGAAGGAGTCCGAGATCGAGGAGCGGTAGCCGAGCGCACCGGTGCCGAACTCGGGGATCGTGACCGCTGCTCCGGAGGGGATGCGACTCGTGCGACTTTCCTCTGGGCGCTCGTACAGATAGGCCGACGCTCCGCCTTGAGCCATGATCGTGGCCTCTTCGGTTGCGTCTTCGGCGACGTTCAGCGCCGGGGGCAGATTGGGGTTGAGCTCCCGGCTGCCAACCACGATCGCGGGAATCCCGCGGGCTCTCGCATCAGAGAGCACCTGCGCGAGCCACGGACCCTGTGCCTGGGCGGGGTTCTGATAAGGGTCGCTCGCCGCGAGCGAGCCACGCGAGTTGTCGATCACGATCACTCGAACAGTCCCCGCCGGCCCTGTGCTGTCGAAGGCGTAGTGGGTGCGGGCTCCCGGGTCGAGGGACGGTCCGGGGGGAATGTTCGCTGTGCTGATCCCGCTGGGCGTGGCGCCTTCGCCGAAGGGCCCCGAGAACGAGGCGAACGCACCGGCGAACGCGGAGTCCAGGCCGCCTTCGCTGTCGCCAGCCGAGAGCGCCGGATAGACGGGCAGGCTGCCACCGCCCGCCAGCAGCTGTGCGTAGCGGTCGGCCTCGGCCTGCGGCTCGGGGCCCTCTCCCGGGGTCTCACGTCCGCCGGTGTAGAGCAGCATCCGCGGGCCGCCCGGCTGTGTGGAGAGACCGTCGATCGCGCCGAGCGCCGCGCTCAGGTTGCGGTCGGGAGCGATCCCCTCGTCGGCAAGCGCGGCACAGGGGTCAACGCACTCGGCGTGACCGCCGACCGCGAACGTCGCAACGCCGTTCGGCAGAGCGACCGGCGCGGTCAGCTCTCCGGGCGGTCCTGGGGGGTTGCCGCCGGCCGCATAGCTGTAGATGCCGGCGGTCTGCACTTCGGCCCGCACAGCCTGACCAGAGCCGCTTGCATCGCTTCCCCGCCCGGCGTCGTCGGCGTGGCCGCTCCACCCGCCGAGCGCCCAGCCCGTGCCGGAGGAGCTGACGTCGAGCGCGGCGATCGGGTCGGCCTTCATCGGCTTGTCGCTGGTGTCGCCCGCATAGGCGGCGCGCTCCTCGTCCTCCCAGCCTGAGGCTGTCTCGCGCAGCAGGTAGCCATCGCCCGCCAGTGGGTTCGGCGGGATCAGGGGACCGGGAGTGTTGGGGTCGACGGGCGGCAGGATCAGCGGCGGCGGATAGGTGAAGTCGGGCACCACCGACAGCAGCGCGCGCACTTTGGAGCCCTCGAGCAACGGCGCGGCGGCGACCGCCGTCTCGTTGACGATCGGCTGTTCGGAGAAATGCCACGGAGCGCCGGCGCTGTCGCGCTCGAGCACGACGTCGCGGCCAGCCAGCACCGCTCCGCCGCCCGGCAGTCCCGCGACGACGTTCAGTTGAGGCATGATGGGCAGGCTGGACAGCAGCGCGTGCACTTCCGGATCGACCTTCCAGCCCGTCCCTTCGTTTACGAGCAGGTCGTGTTCGGCTGCCACCATCGCCTCTGAGCCGGCGAACGCGACCGAGGTGAAGTTGGCTTCCTTGAAGCCGCTCGGCAATTCTTCTTCCTGAGTCCAGCTCTTGCCGTAGCGCAGTAGCGCTCCACCGAGGCCGACCGCATAGCCGAGCGCCGGATCGCTCGGGCTGAAGGCGATCCCGAGCAGGTTGCCTTGAAAGCCGTTCAGGGGGGCGGCCGGGTCTTTCTCCCAGAGCCCCGTTTCGCCGCGCCAGACCCACATCGCTCCGAGATCTCCCACGGCAAACGCCCTGTTCGCGGTGGGCCAGGCGACGCCGCGCAGTGTGGGCGAGCTGACCGCGCCGCTGCCGCTCAGCAGGAACTCGCGTTCCCAGCCGTGTCCGGGGATGTAGCGCGCGATCGCGCCTTCGGCGCCAACGGCGAGCGCCTGCCCACCGGGGTCCCCGGGTGTGGTGCCGGGCGCGGTTGCGACAGCGGTGAACGGGGCCCGCGCCGATACGGGCCAGCTCACCAGACGCTCTGGCTGTCGGGTGGCGGTGATCTGGACCGGCCCTTCCAGCCAGCCGTCCTGCGGGCTGTAGAAGGCGCCACCGGACGCGTTGTCGGCGCCTGCGCCGGGCATCCACCTGAAGCCGGTTCCTTCGAAGCTGAGATAGCTGCCGAGGTTGCTCGTGTCATCGGCGCCCGGGAGCAGTGGGTTCGTGATGATCCGCGTGCCGTAGCCGGGACCGTCGAAGGCGAAGCTGCGATAGCCGGCGAGTCGCCCGAAGCGCGCGTCGAGGGGGTGTTCGCAGAGCGCTTCACCGGAGCTGTCGCGAGCGTCGCACCAGCTGCCTGTGAGCTTGTGCTGGGCGACGTCGTAGTAGAGCGTGAAGTCGTATCCGTCGTCTCCGCCGCCTGGCGCTTGCAGGTTGCCGTCGATCCACACGCCCTGTTCGGTGACGGTCAGCGGCTGGGCTGTGCCCGCTAGCGGACCGAGCTTGCTCACACCTCGCCCCGGAGTTTCAGCAGCCGAGAACAGCGCTGCGCCGAGCGGTGCTTCTTCCCAGCGATATTCGCTGGGTTTCGCTTCG
The DNA here is from genome assembly GCA_035483615.1 of Solirubrobacteraceae bacterium. Lineage (GTDB taxonomy): Bacteria > Actinomycetota > Thermoleophilia > Solirubrobacterales > Solirubrobacteraceae > Palsa-744. Next base: position 33,237 of record DATHPT010000377.1, read on the forward strand.
GTGCGCTTGAATAGCAGCACTCCGAGCCCGCTGCTCTGGCTGGGCTCGCCGAGCAGCCACAGGTTCTGTGGAGAGCTGCCGGCGATTGCAAGGACCGTAAAGCTGCCGGTGTAGCCGGCGGGCAGCACGATCGGCTCCCGGGTCCAGTGTTCACCATCCCAGCGAGCCACACCGAGATCACGCGTGCGACCGAGCGCGCCGAGATAGGCTTCGGTGTGACTGCCGTTCTCGACCGCCGCATCGGCGACCGCGCCGGCGCCTTCCTTTTCGGCAAGCGTCTCGGCTGGTAGTTCGCTTTCGCCCGATCCTCCACCGCTTTCGCCCGCTCCCCCACTTTCACCTGCCGCCATGAGCACGCCCGCGGGCGGTTCGGGCAGTACGTGGAAGCGCCCGCCGGGATCGCGTGCGAGCACGACCGTCTGCTTGCCGTTCGGCCGGCTGGGATCCTCGCCGACCAGCAGCCCGCCACCGTGTGGTGTGATGCGCGCCGACAGGCGGTTGGGCTCCATGCCGCGGTAGGGCCTGCCTTCTTCGTCCAGCGGGGTTTCCTGAATCGCCCAGCCGGGTGTGGCGTCGGTAGCGCTCTCGAACACGAGCTGGCCAGGCGGCGCTGCGCCACCCGTCGGGGGAGCGGCGAAGGCGGCATTCCCGGAGGCGATGGAGGGGGGTGGCACGTCGAGGGGGAGCACCTTGTAGGCCCACGCTTCACCCGGCGCGCCGGCCGTGGCAGCGCCCATCAGGACCGTCGAGCGGTCGGCCGTGCCGAGCACGGGCTGGGGAGTCGGTTCGCCCGCGTCCGGTCCCGCCGCGCGCGCGCCGCGGCCTGCGACGTGCACGGCAGCCACGGCGCCCAGCAGCACCAACGAGAGCGCAAGCGTCACGGGCGCGCGACGCGCCCGTGGAAGTCGCGGCCGTGAGGACTCGTCTCGAAAGAGCTCGTCTGGAAAGGGCTCGTGTTGAGGGGTACGCTCAACCATGACGGCGCACGCTCGTACTGACAGCGCTCGGGCCTGTTTTTGCCTTGCCTTCGGGTCCCGAGGCGGGGACGGGCTTCGGCTTGGTGAGCTCCTTCGTCTTGAAGCTGAGCGCGTCCGGCCAGCGCTTGCGCTGGAAGCTCAGCACCAGCCTGCGGCTGCCGGGCTTCAAACGCAGATCGCGTGTGCGCGCCACGATCTTGCCGTGCAGCTTTGCCACGAGCTGCACGTCGGCGAGCCGGGTCAGCTGAAAGCTGATCGTGACCGTGAGCCCGTGACGAGCGACCCTGATGTCCTTCAGCAGCGCGGGGATCACGAGCCCCTGAGCTTCGCCGCTCGCTTTCGTTTCGACTTGGACGGGCGGTGGGGCGAACAGTTGGGAATCGTCGGGAGGCGGGGTGTCTGAGACGAATTGAGCGACCGACTCGTTTGGGCGCTGGGTGATGGTGCTGTCCCAGCTGGGGTCGGTGTCTTCAGGGAGGAGCGCTCCGTCGGTGTAGTGGAACAGCCAGCCAGCCGAGGTTGCCATCCAGGCTTCTTCGGGCCCGGTCGCCGCTACGAGCTGAGCACTGCCGCGCCCCGCGCCGGATGCGGGAAGCGTCTGCAGGGCGACGCTGCCGTCGGCACCGATCAGCGCGACCTTGGCTCTGTTTGTGGAGCTGCCCCGTTCGGATAGTGCCTGGTCGGCGACCCATGCGGTGCTCGTGCCGGGTACGGGTGATATGTCGACGAAGCGGTCTTCGGTGCCGAACAGCGACGTGTCGATCGGAGCCTGCTGGAAGAAAGGTTCGTTGTAGTGGACTGCCAGTGGTGGGCTCGGCACCGAGCCGTCGTGTGGGGCGGCGGGACCGGATGCGGCGCCGCCACCGGAGAGCCACAGGTCGCTGCCGTCGGATTTGGCCGCCAGCAGCTCAACGCCTTCGGCGGGCACGCCCGGATAGGGGAACGGGATGAAGTTTGCCCCTGTGAACTGTTCTCCAGCAAGCCGGTGAATCAGGATCGGTCCGAACGGCTCGGGCGTGGCGAGCGTCACCGGATCGGTTGTGTCTCCGGCCTGAGTGCCGACGAGCGTGCTCTCGTAGAACGTGCCGTCCAGGACAGCCAGACCGCTGACCGCCCGCCCCTGCGGTTGGTAAGAGCTCGTCAGGTTGGCGCCATCCCAGTGCAGGTGAAACGCGCCCACGCGCTGGCCGGTGGGATCCTCGCTTGCGATCCCGGCAAACCAGCAATCGTCAGGCCCGTTGCAGGCGGCGGCGTCCAGCGGGCGAAACGGGTCTGGCGACTGCAGTGGCGTGGAGTAGGAGCCGACAACGACCCCGTCCTTGAAATGGCAGAGGGCCAGGCCCGATCCCACGCGCGGCTCGCTCGGTTCGGTGATCGTCCAGAACTCGTCGGGGCCGGCCCAGGCGATCCGCGAGGCTTCGCCCGAGCCACCGCACACGGTCGAGAGCTGATGCCAGGTCCGACCATTCCAGAAGAACAGCCCGGTGGGCACCACGGCGTTGCCCTCGACGCTCAGCAGACCCTCGTTGGGCGCAAGGAACTCCATGTCGTCGGGTGTGCCGAGCGGCGCCGTGAAGCGTGCGCCGGCGGGTGGCGCCGGCTGTTCCAGGCGCCAGGTCGCTTCGCCCCAGGCAACGCCCGGGCCGACCGAGGCGATCGCCGCGGCGATCAGAACCCCGGCGGCGAGTGATCTCAAGGTCCGTGCCCCGGGTCCTGCTCGGGTGCTTGGCGGGTGATGTGGTGCAGGTCGCTCAGATCGACCTCCTGCACGGTGGAGAGCACGGCATCGAGCGCCACTCCGGAAAGTGTCTCCTGCTCGAGCAGCGCGTGCGCGGTCTCCTCGACGGCCTGCCAGTTGCGGTCGAGGATCGCGGCGGCCTTGGCCTCCGCCTCCCCCACCAGCCGCTCCACTTCGCGGTCGATCAGGTCGAGCGTGGATGGGCCGACCGAGCCGAGGTCCTGCAGGGAGGCTCCGAGGAACACCTCGCCGCCCTTCTCGCCGATCGTGACCGGCCCGAGCGCGTCGGACATGCCGAACGAGGTGACCATCGTGCGCGCCAGGCTGGTGGCGGCGTGCAGGTCGTCGCTGACGCCCGTGGAGAGATGACCGAATGCGATCCGCTCACCGGCTGTGCCGGAGACGATCACGATCAGCTGCTGTTGCAAGTCGACTTCGGACTGGATCAGCTGGTCGCGATCAGTGAGCATGTGGGCCGCGGTTCCGAGTGTGCGTCCACGTGCCACGATCGAGAGCTTGCGCGTCGAGGTGGTCTGGCCGAGCGCGTCGGCGACGACCGCGTGGGCGGCCTCGTGGATCGAGATCAGCCAGCGCTCCTCACGGGTGAGGATGTGCTTCTTGGCGGGACCTGCGACCACGCGGTCGATCGACTCCTCGAGTGTCGCCTGATCGATCAGCTCGCGTCCGTCACGCACACTCAGCAGCGCGGCCTCGTTGATCACGTTGGCGAGCTCGGCTCCGCTGAAGCCAGGCGTCAGCTGAGCGATCTCCTCGAGCGAGGCGTCGGAGGCCATCGGGCGCTTGTCGCCGTGCAATTTCAGGATCTCCAGGCGTCCGTGCACGTCGGGCACGTCGATCGTGACCTGCCGGTCGAAGCGTCCGGGGCGCAGCAGCGCCGGATCGAGGATGTCGGGACGGTTGGTGGCGCCCATCACGACCAGCCCCCCGTCGCCGGAGAAGCCGTCCATCTCGACCAGCAGCGCGTTGAGCGTCTGCTCGCGCTCGTCGTTGCCCTGACCGATGCCCGCGCCGCGCTTGCGCCCGGCGGCGTCGAACTCGTCGATGAAGATGATCGCCGGAGAGGCCTTGCGCGCCTTGCGGAACAGGTCGCGCACACGGGCGGCGCCGACGCCGACAAGCGACTCGACGAAGTCTGAGCCCGACAGCGAGAAGAACGCCGCGTCGGCCTCGCCGGCGACGGCCTTGGCCAGCAGCGTCTTGCCGGTTCCGGGAGGTCCGACGAGCAGCACGCCCTTCGGCGCGGCCGCGCCGACTTTCAGGTAGCGAGAGGGATCAGCGAGATAGTCGCGGATCTCGCGAAGCTCGGCCACTGCCTCACCGGCGCCGGCGACGTCGGCGAACGTCGTTTTATGCGCGGTGCCCTTGCCTTTGCGCTTGCCCTTGCCTGTGAACTCGGAGAACCCGGCGATGCCTCCTGCGCCGCCGTCGGCGCCGAAGCGCATGAACAGCGCGAACAGGCACACGAGCAGTACGATCGGGATCAGGAACTGCACGAGGATCGCGCGCGGCGCCTTGCCGGCCTGCTGGTCGACGGTGACCACCGTGCCCGCGTGGGCGAGGCTTTGCAGAAGCTGTTGTGTCTGCACTCCCGAGGCGGGATAGGCGGCCCAGTATTCGCCGGTCGCTCCTCCCACGGTCGAGGCTGGGGGCGTGCCGCTGGTCGAGGCATCGCTGGTCGTCGACGCGCCGCTGGTCGGCGAGGAGCCGCCCGTCGAGGAACCACCGGTCGAGGAGCCACCCGTCGAAGAACTACCTGTCGAGGAGCCACCACCGGTCGAGGAGCCGCCGCCGGTCGCAGAGGTATCCGCCGAGCCTTCCTTGGGCATCTTGAGCGTGATCTCAACGCGACTGTCGTGGTCGAGCAGCGTGGCAGCCGCGATCTGGCCATGGTTGGCAAGCGACAGCACGCGGCTGATCGGCAGCTGGGTGCCACGACTGGAGGGGCCGATCGCGCCGAGCAGCGTGAAGAATGTGATCAGCAGCGCCGCGGAGGCGATGACGAGGAACAGCGCGATCTTGTCGCGAAAGATGATTCGGCGCGCGCCGGAGGCGAATGCTCCGAGGGTCGCGAGCGCGGGATTGCGCTTGTTGGCGAGGCCCGAGCGCACTTGAGCGCCCTGGACCGGTCGTACGGGCCCTATGGGACGGCCGTTGCCTTGCGGGGGCTGGGGTGTGGTGTCGTCGGTCATGTTATGTGTGTGAGCGTGTGAGCCGCCGCATATCGCCGACGGTGTCCGGCCCCACCGGGGGCGCCGGACACCGTCAACGGGCTATGCGAGAGGGCTGTCAGCCCATTCGTCCTATTTCTTTTTGCCTTTGGTTGCTTTTTTCTTGGGGGTGACGGCGGCCTGTGTGAGCGTGAGGGTCTTCGTCTTGCTCGCCGCGCTTCCACCGTTGGGGGTGAACGTCACCGTGATCTTCACGCTGAGCTTGTGGCCTTTGACCTTCGCGAGCTTCTTCAACGCCGCTTTGGAGATTGCGAGCGTCACGGTCCCGCTGCCGCTGGACACGGTTGCGCTGGCGCTCGAGACGGTCACACCACCACCGATCGCCTTTACCTGCACCTTGCCGGCGTCCGGCAGCACAAGCGACAGCACGATCGTCTTGCCCTTCACCTTCGCGCCGGCGAGCGAGAACGCGTTGCTCGGCGGAGCTGTGAGGATCGTGGTTGTCGGCGGTGTCGTTTTAGGCGCCGGGGAGACTGTTTTTACTTCTTCTTTGCTCCCGCCCGAACCTGCCGCCTTGTTCCAGTCGATCGCTTTGACGCCATTCTGGGCGAGCTGCTGGATGGAGGCGGGCAGAATGCCGTAGTCGGCGCCGGACAGCCCCGATTGACCGGTGGGGGACTCGACCGCGGTCAGATAGTCCTTGACGGTCCGGGCTCTTTCCTGCTCGATCTGGGTGTTGCCGAACACCGGCGCATCGTCATCGAAGGCGAAGTCGTAGGTGATCGCGCAATCCGGATAGGTGACTGTGTCGAGGCTGCCCGTCGCGATCGCGTTCGACCAATCACCGAGGGTGGGGTCGCTCGCAGGCGTCGAGGGGATGTTGCGGTAATCGGCTTCCGTGCAGTTGGCGCCGAGCGTGGCGCCATTGCCGACGATGTGAGCCGTCGGGACCGCTGTCGGCTCCACATAGTTGGTGCCGACTTCGTTGGCTTTGCTCGGGTTGATCGTCTGCAGGGGAATCCAGTAGGTGTGATCGCCTGTGGTCTTTTCGATGTCGAAATGTTCCTTGCGAGCGGTCGCCAGGTCCAGGTAGCTGATCGATCCATCTGTTTCTTTTACAGCGGTCGCGAGCGGTCCGCCTTTTTCGGCGCCGGCGACGCAGATGTTGCCGGCGTCGGTGCACACGTTCGAGACGACGCTTGGCGGCTTTGTGTTGTCGCTGGTGGTGACGGGCCAGACGTTGTTGTCACCGACGATCGGCGCCGTCGTCCAGAGCCCGGACGGGGCTCCCGGCAGGAGGCTCAGATATGCCTTGAAGTTGTACGTCGTGCCTGAGCCGTCCAGGCGCACGATGCGACGCACCGGCACATTCTTGCATTCGCTGATCGATGCCTCTTGGGGGCTGGTCGGTTTGTCTTTGCCTTCGTTGTGCATGTGCACAATGCCTTTGCTGGTAAGGACTTCTCCCCATGTGGTGGGGGTGCCGTCCCAGATCTTCTCCAGCTGCGCAGCGGTTATGTGCACACGCAGTGTCTTGTCGGTGAAGGTGTCGCCGGTGCCCTTGCCGGCCGGGTCGTTCGGGCCGCCTGTGGTCGTGTCTTCGTTGAGGCTGGTGGAGCCCGTTCCCGGATCTTCCAGTTCACAGCCTTCGGGGAAGTGAACGATCACGGCTACCGCGGCCGCCGCGACTGGAATCTCGTGGATCACGCCGGGATTCGGCCCGCCGGCGGCTTCTGCGTTCGCCTTCTGAGTTGGGGTGAGCGGAGCGTCGCTGGCGGCGAAACGCGTTTCTGTCGCTCGCTGGCCGGCGACTGCCGTCCCGGCTTTGAAGTTCGAGCAGGTCGCTTCGGCGCCGGGGCCTCCACCGATCGCGGCTATGCCGCATCCGCTGCCGTCGGACTTGTAGGTGACGGGCGATGTCGAGATCGCACCTGAGCCGCATCCGAAGGAGCTGTAGAACACGCTCTGGGTCCAGAACTGTTCCTGAGCGGTCGCCTGCAACGAGGAGCCCTCGCCCTTGACGGCCGAGCCATGACAGGCAGCGATCGTGAAATCGGCGTGCGCAGATGGCGGCGCCACCGCAGTGGCGAGGCCCAAGGCGAGCACCGCACAGAACGCCGCCAAGGCGACGCGGATTCGGCCGCCCTCGGCGGCCACAGAAAGACTTACGCGCATTAGCGTGGGATGTCCTTTCAAGAGAGTCGGGATACGTCAGGAACAGATTCGATGAACGATCGCGAGTCTCACAGCGCTTACGGGCGAGCGCAATCCCTGTTTACAGAAGCGACACATCGTGGTCACAGCAGTGAAACATGTCCGTCATGGACAGGTGGCCGATGTTCACCACTTAATATCTGGGCGATAACGGCCTGATAACAACTTG
>DATHPT010000378.1:0-3494 GCA_035483615.1 Solirubrobacteraceae bacterium
TGATGTGGTGTCTGGTCCGAATGGGGGTCCTTGTTCTAGCCCGTTGCCGTTTGCGCCGTCTTTGACGGCGGGCACGACGAGTATTCAGGCTGGTGGTTTCAGCCCGTTCACGATGACGATGAGCCGTCCCGATGGGTCGCAGAATCTGCAGGCGATTCGGTTGCGGATGCCTCCCGGGTTGTTGGGGACGCTGGCGAGCGTGAAGCTGTGCGGGGAAGCTCAGGCGAACGCCGGTACGTGTGGTCCTGAGAGCCTGATCGGGCATACGACCGTCAGTGTCGGGGTTGGGGGTGACCCCTACACGGTCACGGGTGGCGAAGTGTTCATCACCGAAGGGTACGGGGGCGCTCCGTATGGCTTGTCGATCGTGAACCCTGCCAAGGCCGGCCCGTTCGATCTGGGGAAGGTGGTCGTGCGGGCGAGGATCGAAGTCGATCCCTCGACTGCTGTGCTGACGATCACTACCGATGATTCTGGTCGATATGAGATCCCGAGGATCTTGGACGGGATTCCTTTGCAGATCCAGCATGTGAACGTAGCGATCGATCGTCGCGGGTTCACGTTCAACTCCACGAACTGCAGCCCACTGGCGATTACGGGGAGCCTCACAAGCGACCAGGGCGCCACAGCTGCGTTGAGCGTGCCGTATCAGGTCACCAACTGTGCAGTGCTCGCGTTCAAACCGAAGCTGACCGCTCACACGTCCGGGAAGACCTCCAGGGCCAAGGGTGCGAGCCTGTCTGTGAAGCTGTCCTATCCGGCGGGCCCGTTTGACGCGAACATCGCGAAGGTCAAGGTCGACCTCCCAAAGCAGCTCCCATCGAGGCTCACGACGTTGCAGCAGGCTTGTCCTGCGAGAACGTTCAACGCGAACCCCGCCAGCTGTCCGCCGGCGTCGATCGTGGGACACGCCACAGCACGCACACCGGTGCTGCCGGTGCCACTGTCCGGCCCAGCGTATTTCGTCAGTCACGCGGGCGAAGCATTCCCCGATCTCATCATCGTGCTCTCGGGGTACGGCACGACGGTGCACCTGGTTGGGAGCACGTTCATCGACAACAAGACGGGCGTCACGAGCAGCACGTTCAAGAGCATCCCCGACGTCCCCGTCGGCACGTTCGAACTGACGCTCCCCCAGGGCAAGTATTCGGCGCTTGCCGCCAACGGAAACCTCTGCACCCTGAAGCTCGGGATGCCGACATCGTTCATTGCACAAAACGGCGCCACCATCCACACCACCACACCAATCACCCCCACCGGCTGCGCAAAGCACAAGGCAAAGAAGAAAGCAAAGAAAACGCTCAAGGGTCACAAGGGGAATGTCCACACAGGGAAGAAATGAGATGGCTGAGAAGGCAGGCGCCCTGTTGAGAAAGGTCGCGGGTGACGGTGCGACTCGCGGCGGCAATGGGGGGACCGCGCACGAGCTTGGGCGTGAGCGCGTGGTGGAGATCCAGCGTGCACGGATACTCGCGGCGATGGTGGAAGAGTGCGGAGAGCGCGGTGCCGGGAACGTGACGGTTGCGCATGTGGTGGAGCGTGCGGGAGTCTCACGCCGTACCTTTTATGAGCTGTTTGCAGACCGAGAAGACTGCTTTCTGGCGGCTTTTGACGAGGGGATCGCGCGTGCATCCCGATGTGTGTCGGATTCCTATGATCCGGATGCGCGGTGGGCTGAGAGGATCAGAACGGCGGTCGCGACATTGCTCTCGTTTCTTGACGCCGAGCCCGCTGCCGGCCGACTCCTGATCGTCGGCTCGCTCGGGGCGGGCGCCAATGCGCTTGAGCGGCGTCGACGCGTCCTGGCCCAGATGATCCTGGTTGTAGATGAAGGACGCAGGGAGGCGAGGGCCGGCTCGGATCTCCCCCCGTTGACCGCAGAGGGCGTCGTCGGCGGAGCCATCTCGGTGTTGCATTCCCGCCTCCTTGACAAACAGAACGGGGAGCTGGTCGAGCTGACCGGCTCTCTGATGGGGATGATCGTGCTGCCCTACTTGGGTCCCGCCGCTGCACGCCGGGAGCTGGCGCGTTCGCTTCCCAGGAAGCTGCCGACCGCACGGCACCGGGGGGCCAATCCCCTCAGCCGGCTCGAGATGCGGCTCACCTACCGCACCGTACGCGTGCTGATGGCGATCGCTGCCCATCCTGGCTCCTCGAACCGGGTGGTGGCCGACGCCGCCGAGGTCACCGACCAGGGTCAGATGTCGAAGCTGCTTGCTCGCCTGCAGCAGATCGACCTGATCGAGAACACGGGTGGTGGCGCCTCCCGCGGGGAGCCCAACGCCTGGACGCTTACCGACCGGGGCTGGCAGGTTCAGGGCGCGATCGCCGAGTAGACCTCATGACACAGGCGCGCCGCTGAGCGCGCCACTTTTTCGCTGAGCTTTAGGCGGTGTGATTAGGTTCCGTAGCGAATGAAAGGATGGATGCTGAGGGGAGGGGCCTTCATGCGGGTGCGGTCATGGTTGGCTGCACTGTCGCTGCTCGCCGCCGCGCTGCCGGCTGTCGCGCTGCTCGCCGGCTGCGGCGGAGGCTCGAGCACCGCCGGCGCCTCCACCGCCGTCCCGGTCTCCCCGGCGGCCGCATCCACGCAGGGCTCGGCCTCGAGCGTGGATGCCGTGGCGATCGTCTCCGGCACGCCGATCGCCAAGTCGAGCTACATGCACTGGCTGGCGGTCGAGAAGGCTCTCGGCGCCACCGCCTCCCCGAGCCACCAGGCGCTCGGCTTCCTGATCACCTCCGACTGGGTTCTGGGCGAGGCCGCGGCTCGCCACATCACGGTCTCCGAAGCCGAAGTCAGGCAACGATTCGCGCAGCTCGTGCACAAGAGCTTTCCCAAGGCGGGCTCGCTGAAGAAGTATCTGGCGAAGTCCGGTGAGACAGAAGCCGATCTGTTGGCGCGCATCAGGGTGGAACTGCTCGCATCGAAGATCGCAGCCAGCGTGACGGCGGGCAAGAGCGCAGCGCAGCGCGCCGCGCTGCTGACGGGCTTTGAGAGCAACTTTCACGCGCACTGGAAGGGCCTGACGGTTTGTCACGCGGGCTATGTGATGGAAGACTGCAAGCAGTACAGCGGCAAACCGGAAGATCTCACGGCCGCGAGCACCGGCAAATCCTCGAGCTCGAGCGGGTCCTCGGCAGCGACCAGCTCCTCAGGCAGCTCCAAGACCAGCTCCTCCGGCTCCTCGAGCGGCGCCTCCAGCTCCAGCGGCGAGGTGTACACGGCGCCCGGCGCGTTTGCCCTGTCGAGCAGCGCGTTCGAACGCAACGGCGAGATCCCCGCCCAGTACACATGTGCGGGCGCCGGCATCTCCCCGCCGCGCTCGTGGACGAAAGTGCCCGCCCATGCAGCCGAGCTGGTGCTGTTCGTGATCGACGACAACGCCAACGGGTCATCCGGAGGCATCCGCTGGATCGTTGGCGGGATCGACCCGAGCTCGACTGGCGTCGCTGCGGGCAAGGTGCCACAGGGTGGGGTGGTGGGCACCAACAGC
>DATHPT010000379.1:0-2299 GCA_035483615.1 Solirubrobacteraceae bacterium
GGCGGGGAACACGTCGAGCAGCCCTCCACGCATCGCGAACTGGCCACGCTCCTGCACCTGGTCGACGCGCTCGTACCCGGCCCCCACGAGCTCGGCGGCGCATTCGTCGAGGTCGAGCAGCTCGCCGACTCGCAGCGTGAACGAGCGCGGGCGAAGCTGTGGGTCGGGCACCTTCTCAGAGAGAGCCACGGCTGAGACCACGACGACGGGCGCCTCCGCGCTCGCTTGCCGAACACGCGCTCCGGCGCCGGGCGCGGACGCCGGCGCACCACCATTCCCCTGCGTGCCGGCCACCCGCGGCCCGGATGACTCGAGCAGCGCGTCGAGCGCGGCCACCCGTAGCCCGACGAGATGTGGCGGCGGGGTGAGGTGGGACTCATAGGCCACCCCTCGCGATGGGTAATAGCGCACGCGCCGCGGAGCAAGCCACGCCCTCAGGTCGCCCGCCAGGTCGCGCGCCGCGCGGTCGTCGCCGACGACCACGAGCGTGGGGCGCATGGCGTCGCGGTCGCAGAGCGCGGCGATCGCGAAGGGCCGCAACGAGGACGACACGAACGCGTGTCCTCCCTCTTGGGAGAGCCGAGAGGCTCCGGCGTCCTGGTCGAAGGCACCGAGCAGTGCGCGCAGGGCCACCGCCTCAGCTCTCCTCTGGCTGGGCCGGGCGCCGCCGGGCGCCGGCTGTGTGCAGATCGCCGTTCATCAGCTACCGCTCTTGGCTTAGCACGACGTGCTCGACCGCCTCGCAGGCGCGGTCGATCAGCTCGCCGACCTCCTCTGGAGGCTCGCGAAAGCGGCCAAGCACATAGGAGGAGACGATCTCCGGGTCGGTGGACTTGGGTCGCCCGACGCCGACGCGAACGCGCATGAAGTCGGCGCTGCCGAGCTCCTGCTTGAGCGACTTCAGGCCGTTGTGGCCGGCCAGGCCGCCGCCGAGGCGTGTGCGCACGTCCCCGAACGGGAGGTCAATCTCGTCGTGGACGACAAGCACGCGCTCCAAGGGCACCTTCAAAGCGCCACGCGCCGGCCCCACCGAGCGTCCCGCGTCGTTCATGTAGGTGTGGGGACACAACAGCGCGACGCGCTGTCCCCCGCGCAGGCGTGGGGCAGGCCTGTTCTGGGAGCCCACCACACCGACCTCCGCGCCGCGCTGGACACCGGCCTGCGCACCAAACTCCCCACCAAACGACGACCCGACCTGAACCGTCCCTTCGACCAGCCGTCCGCGAAAGCGCTCCTTGGCACGTCCCAGCCCCCAAAGCTCGGCGAGCCGATCGGCGACCATGAAGCCGACATTGTGACGAGTAGAGGCGTGCTCGCGACCGGGATTGCCCAGCCCGACAATCAGCCAGTCGGCCCGTGCGCCGCCACCGAAGGGGCGCAGGAGCTACTCCTCGGAGGAGGCGCCGGCGTCCTCGGCGGGCGCCTCACCGGCGCCGGCCTCGCCGACGAGCTCGGTCTCAGACTCGATCTCGGCCTCCTCCTCGGTCTGCAGGCGGGGCGCCGAAAGCGATGCGACGGTTGTCTCGGGGTCGTCGAGCAGGGTGACGCCCTCCGGGGCGGCGATCGCCGCGAGTGTGAGCGTGTCGCCAATCTGCATCTCCCCGAGCTCGTGGACGATCGACTCCGGGATCGCCGTCGGGAGGGCTTCGATGTTGAGCTCGCGCGTGAGCTGCTCGAGGATGCCGCCTTCCTTGACCCCCGCTGTGTCGTCGACGCCGGCGAGCTCGAGCGCCACAACGGCATGAATCGCCTTATCCAGGCGCACCCGCAGGAGATCGACGTGGGTGGTGTTGCCGCGAACTGGGTCGCGCTGGGCCTCCTTCAAGACGACCGGGGTCGGCTTGGAGCCGTCGATGCTGAGGTCGACCACCGCTCCGGACCCGGCGAGCGCCATGCGCAGCTCGCGTGAGTCGACGCTGAAGCTGAGCGGGTCGGAGCCACCGCCGTAGAGCACCCCGGGGATGCGTCCGGTGCGGCGCAGGCGGCGCGCGGAGCGCGAGCCCTCCGGCTCGCGGCTTGCTACGTCGAGCTTGGTTGTGGTGCTGGCCATGAGAAGGCCGAGGACTTTAGCAATCCCCTTCGTTTGGGATCGGCGCGCTTAGCGAGAGCAGCGCCACCGAGACCCCCGTGAGGGGGTTGCCGGTGCGCTTGACCACCACGCACTGAACCACCGGGAGACGGCCGATCACCGTCCACGCCACGCGCGTGGGGGCGGTGGCGCCGGTTGGCGAATATGCAGTATGAGAGGTGAGCGAGAGGATCTTCACCGAGCCCGCACGCCGCAAGCCGGCGGCGTCCC
>DATHPT010000380.1:0-3694 GCA_035483615.1 Solirubrobacteraceae bacterium
TTGTTTCGGAAGAAGAGAACTGGGAGCGGATCGATCGATTCCTCGCCGCAATCGTCCCAGTCGCCACCGCCGCGAAGGTGCGGCTCGCCTGTCATCCGCACGACCCCTACACGCCGCCCGGCTACCGCGGCGTGACACGTGTGCTCGGTACCGTCGAGGGGGTGAAGCGGTTCGTACAGATGCACGAGAGCCCCTATCACGGCCTCAATTTCTGCCAGGGCACGGTCGCCGAGATGCTCGACGACCCGGCCCGCGAGATCTTCGACGTGATCCGCTGGTTCGGCGAGCGCGGCAAGATCTTCAACGTGCATTTCCGCAATACAGGCGTTATTGGCTACTGGATCACTGGCGCGGCCCTTCTGACAGCGTGCAGACGCGCGATGATCGAGGAAATCCGGGCGGTCACCCCAGCTCGTCCAGAAGCGCCTTTGCGTCCTTCAGATCGGGCGTGTCGAAGCCCTCGGTGAACCAGCCGTAGACCGGCGCGAGAAGATCACGGGCTTCGGCTCGGCGGCACTGGTCGCGGCGGAGCCGGGCGAGGCTCGCGGCGGCGCGCAATTCCCACAGCTTGGCCTCCTGCTCCTCGGCGATGCTGAGGGCTTTGCGATACAGCTCCTCAGCGGCCTCCGTGTTCCCTAAGCTCGCCAGCAGACGACCTTTGCGCCTGTTCAACTCGGCCGCAAGCCAGCGCTCCCCCGTCTCTTCCACGATCTGCAACGCCTCGTCCAGCAAGGATAGGCCTTCTTCGATCTGCCCTGCCACCTCACACGCCGCGACCAACAAGGCAATATGATACGGCATATTTCCCTGCGCCCCGGTCGAGCGGTAGGCAGTTGAACCGCTCCGCAGGAGAGACAGCCCCTCCGCCACGTCCCCATTTCTGACCTTGACCCACCCGTAATAAATTGTCCCCTGTGCCCCCCAGTGGGCGAAACCCTGTGCGGTCGTTACCGCTACGAGCTGTGCTACCCACTCACTGAGGATGGCATTGTGTCCAAGTAGCGAAAGCACCCTGGCACCGATCGCCAAGCCGACAGCCAAAGACGGCGGATGAGCCAGTCTCTGAGCCTCCGCAACAGCTGCGCTGCTCTCTGCCAGCGCGCTGTCGGGATAGCCAAGACAGAAGAGAACATTCCCTAGTACCGCGTGTGATACCACCTGGGGATGCATACTTGCCTGATGGACAAGCGCTCCGTGGGAGGTTGGATCGTAAAGCGCAGGGACTTCCTGCAAATGTGATCGGGATGGCGCGAACCGGCCGGCAAAAAACAGGGTTCGCCCGGAGGAAAGGTGACCGAGAACAAGGCCTCCGGAATTATTGTGCTGATCGCTGAGGCGCGACAAATCCTCGTCCAAGCGGAGCGCCAGGTCGAGTTCCCCACGGTTCATGTGAAATACCGATTGCCCGTAGGGAATACGGAGGAATTCCGAGGGAGAACCGAGCTGTTCCCACAGCTCCCGTGCACGAGCGTACGCATGACCCGCTTCCGACGCAGCGGATCCCCTGAGGGCTTGCAACACCGCGCCCAGAGCACTCCAAAACTCCAGCTCCCGGCGCCAGCGCTCGGCGGTGTCCGGCAGCAGCGCCAGCTGATCCAGCCCCTTGTGGAATTGTGCGGCCGCTTCTGCCATTGCCGAGCGAGCCGCGGACCTCCGACCGGCCTTGCCCCAATAGGCGATTGATTTTTCGACTAGCCGGGCCTCCACATAATGCTGTGCGAAAATTTCGGGCTGGCTCTCCATCAGCTCGGGGGAATGAGCTTCGAGCGCTCCGGCAATCTGCGCGTGTAGTTGCTGCCGGGCACTGCGCAGCAGACTGCCGTGCGCCGCGTCCTGCACCAGCGCGTGCTTGAAGGTATAGATCGCGTCGGGCGGCATGCCGCGCTGGAAGACCAGCTCCGAAGCAACGAGGCGGTGTAGAGAGGATTGCAGCTCGTCCTCGGGAAGGCGAGAAACCGCACGCAGCAGCACGTAGGAGAACTCGCGGCCGATCGCGGCACCAATCTGCGCCACCAGCCGCACAGAGGCCAAGCGGTCGAGCCGCGCCATCAGCGAGTTGTACAGTGTGGTCGGGATCGCGAATGGCGGCAGTGCTCGATCAAGCACGTAGCGATCCACCTCCTCGCGCAGCAGACCGCTCTCCAAGACGCTCTTGGTCAATTCCTCGACGAACAGCGGCACGCCGTCAGTGCGATTGGCGATCTGATCGACGACTTCATTGGGCAGCGCCTTGCTTCCGGCGATTTGCTCAACCAGAGCCGTGCGCTCTTGCCGGTCCAAGCGATTGAGCGCCAGCATCGTCACCTGGGGCTGGCCTGTCCAAGGTGGTTGAAACTCGGGGCGGAATGTCACGATCAACAAGACCGGGAGACTACCGACCCGCTCGACGGCGAGGTCAAGCAGCTCGCGCGAGGTTGGGTCCGCCCAATGCGCGTCCTCAAAGACGGTGACCACCGGCTGCCGGTGCGCCAGACCTTCTAGCTGCCGGATCAGCGCATCAAGGGTCCTTTCCTTCTTCCGCCGCAGACTGAGGCTCGGCAGCGGGTAGCGCTCCGAAGCCGGCAATGACAGCAGGTCGGCAAAGAATGCTACATCTTCGCCCGGTGCGGCGGCACGCGCCAGCTGCGCTTCGAGCTTCTCCAGCTTGGCCGCAGCCGAGTCGTCGCGCACAAAACCTGCGGCGCGGCCGAGCTGGTCGATAAACGGGAACAGCGCGCTATCTTGATGATAGGGCGAGCAGAAATAGCGCAACCGGAGATGCGGCTCGACTTGGAGGCGCTCCTCCAATGCTGCGGCGATGCGCGACTTGCCGACCCCAGCCTCACCGGAGAGCAGCACGACCTGGCCGTCGCCGGCCCTGGCGCGCGCCCAGCGGCGCAGCAGCAGCTCGATCTCCTCGTCGCGGCCAATCAATGGGCCGAGCACCGGTCCGTGCAATGCTGCGAAGCGGCTTTCAAAAACATTCGAGCGCAGCACCTGCCACGCCTGCGCAGGTTCAGGGATGCCCTTCAATGCAATGGCGCCGAGATCGCGATACTCGAACAGATCTCCGAGCAGCCGGCGTGTGCTCTCGGAGATGACGATCGTGTCCGACCCGGCCAGGGCCTGCAGACGGGCAGCGAGATTGGGGGTTTCGCCGATCGCTGTCTGCTGTCGTGCCTCGCCCGTTCCGATCGGCTCTCCTACAACCACCAAACCTGTCGCTATCCCAATACGGACCTGCACGCGTCCGCTGAGCGCTGTGGCCGAACCGATCTCCGCAATTACTGCAAGCGCCGCACGGACGGCCCTCTCGGCATCCGTCTCGCTGGCTTGCGGCCATCCGAAGTAGATCAGCACGCCGTCACCGACATAACGGGCTATGAACCCGTTGAACTGAGAGATCACCGTGGCCACGCAGGATTGGTAACTGCGGATCAGCTCGCTTAGATCCTCGGGGTCCAGGCGGGACGACAGTTGGGTGAAATTCATCATGTCGCAGAACATCACGCTGACCTGGCGGCGCTCGCCGGCACGTTGAGGGGATCTATGAGGTACATCGTCGACGGGGCTGATCGTTGGTCCGCGAGCATTCCCGTTATCGCGCAATGTCGCGATGGCTGCGAGGAGTTGACGGCGATGGCCGACCGAGGCGACGCCGATCTCCTTCAGATCTTCCGCCGTCAGACTGGGAAGAACCGCAATACCAACGTCA
>DATHPT010000381.1:0-2342 GCA_035483615.1 Solirubrobacteraceae bacterium
CTGGCTGTACCGAGCCGCGGTCGACGGCGATCGTGTGCGCGACGAAGAGGAGGCCGCACGGGCCTATCTCGGCATCCACGGCCACTGGCCGGACGAGACCCCCGCTGCGAGAGGGTCGACGCGTTCACAGTCTCGGCGACCGTGAAGTGGACTGTCGCCTCGATCGACTCCGAAAGCGGCTACTACCTCTTGGTGGCAGCGATCGCGCATAGGCCAGGCTCCAGGCGACCCAGCGCTCCAGTTGGCGCTTGGTGTGCACCCCCTCGGGCTCGACCCGCAGCCATCCATCCGCCGGAGCCCGGTCGGCGCATGTCTTAGGATGTTCGCGTGGAGGGTGCAGCCGCCAGCGCAGTCCGGGCCGACGCCGATCTGGAGCGTTATCGCCGCGAGCTGACGGCCTACTGCTACCGGATGCTGGGCTCGCCCTTCGAGGCCGAGGATGCGGTTCAGGACACGCTGCTGCGCGCCTGGCGCTCGCTCGATCGCTTCGAGGGCCGCGCCTCGCTGCGCTCGTGGCTGTACCGGATCGCGACCAATGTCTGCCTGGACATGCTGAACGGCAGGCAGCGCCGCGCCCGGCCGATGGATCTCGGCGATGCCCGCTCGCCCGACGGTCCGATCGGAGAGATCCTGCCCGAGGTCACCTGGATCGAGCCGGCGCCCAACGCCCTGGTCACTTCCGAGGACGATCCCGCGGCCCAGGCGCAGACGCACGAGACGATCCGCCTGGCGTTCGTGGCAGCCCTGCAGCATCTGCCCCCGCGCCAGCGCGCGGTCCTGATCCTCTGCGAGGTTCTGCACTGGAAGGCCTCAGAGGTCGCCGAACTGCTGGACACCAGCGTGCCCGCCGTCAACAGCGCCCTGCAGCGCGCCCGGAGCACGCTCGACACGGCCGATGCCGGCGAGGCCGGCCAGGGCGCTCTGCGCGGCCACGATCGTGAGCTGTTGGATCGCTACGTAGAGGCCTTCCAGAGTTACGACATGGATGCGCTCACCGCGCTGATCCACGAGGACGCGACGCAATCGATGCCACCGTACGAGCTCTGGCTCAGCGGTCGCAACGACATCCTGAGCTGGTGGGTCGGACAGGGCGCCGGCTGTCGCGGCTCGCGCGTGATCCCGACCGTGGATGCGAATGGCTCGCCGGCGTTCGGTCAGTACAAGCCGAGCGAGACAGGGACCGGCTATGACCCGTGGGCGTTGCAGGTGCTAGAGATCGAGGACGGCCGAATCGTGGAGTTCACCTTCTTTCTGGCCACCGAGACGATCTTCCCGCTCTTTGGCCTTCCCGCCCGGCTCGATTCCTAGCGCTACTGTGCCAGCACCTCGGCGAGCCCCATGAACGCCACCAGCTGGCACAGCTCCCGGGAGGCGTGGCACACCTGCACAGAGCATCCCCTGCGGCGCGCGGCGAGCGTCAGTCGGGCCAGGGCATCCACCGTAACCGCGTCGGCGGCTGCGCCCCCGACCTCACAGCGCAGCACTTCGTAGCCGTCGCCATCGAGCAGCGTGCAGGCACGCCGAAGCAGCCCGGGCACGTCTGCGCGCCCAAGCGGGGCTCGGATGACGAGTGTGACCGCGCGGTTCACGAGCTGCTTGTTGCGCCCCTTCCCGTGTCTGCCCTCAACCCCTGGACGGCGCCGGCTCAGGACACAACGCGGTACTTCAGATGGACCACGCCCGGCGCCTCGACGGTCCTGATCGGCTCGAGCTTCGTCTCCACACCGGTGATGCCCTCCAGCAGGCGGGCGCCGTCGTGGAGGAGCACGGGGACCACTGTGAGCTGCATCTCGTCGATCAGACCGGCCGCCAGATACTGCTGGGCGACGTTGGCGCCGCCGCTGATCGAGACGTCCAGATCGCCGGCTGCCTCCCTGGCCTGCTCGAGCGCCGACTCGATGCCGTCGGTGACAAAGAAGAAGGTGGTGCCGCCCTGCTTCACCAACGGCGCGCGAGGGTGTTTGGTGAGCACGAACACGGGCACATGGAAGGGCGGATCCTCGCCCCACCAGCCATCCCAGGGATCGTCGCCCCACGGTCCCGGACCGCCGCCGAACATATTGCGACCCATGACGATCGCGCCGACGTTTGCAAACGCCTCCTCCATGACCTCGGTGCTGGCGTTGATCTTGCCGCCCTCGAGTCCATGGGGCTCGCGCCAGGCGGCCAGCTCGAACGCCCACTCGTGAAGCTGCATGCCGCCGTGGCCAAGCGGGTGCTCCTCGCTCTGGTCCGGGCCGGCGATGAAGCCGTCCAGGGACATCGAGATGTGGAATCTCAGCTTTGTCATCTTGTCTCCCGCGTTCGTGACCGGCCCGAGGCCAATCGTTTCGCCCTATAAG
>DATHPT010000382.1:0-7762 GCA_035483615.1 Solirubrobacteraceae bacterium
GGTGGGCATCGACGAGCGCGAACCGCTGGAGTCGCTTTTGCGCAGCGAGGGCCTGGGCCGGCTCGGGGGAATGGTGGCCGTGGACGCCGACGGGGTGCTGCGGGGCGTCGTGACGGTCGCGCAGATCCGCCGCGCGCTCAATCCGGCGGGCGGGTCCTGATGGGCACGGCCTCGGCTGCTCAGCGCGCCCGCCAGCGCTCGTTATAGAGTCTGGCCCGACACGCACTCGCCCTTCTCCTCCGAGGAACCCCAGGGAGCTATGCCAGCACACGACGTCTTGATCATCGGCGCAGGTCTCGCAGGCCAGCGCGCGGCCCTCGCCGCAGCAGAGGCGGGCGCAAACGTTGCGATCGTGAGCAAGGTCCACCCCGTGCGCTCCCATTCGGTGGCGGCCGCCGGCGGGATCAACGCCGCGATCAATGTTGCCGACGATTGGAAATCGCACGCGTATGACACCGTCAAGGGCTCGGACTTCCTCGGCGACCAGGACGCGATCGAGATCATGTGCTCGGAGGCGCCCAAGGAGGTCATGCACCTGGAGCACATCGGGGTCACCTTCCATCGCAACGACGACGGCGAACTGGACCTGCGCGCCTTTGGAGGCGCCTCGATGAAGCGCACCGCCTATGTGGCCGACATCACCGGCCAGGCGATCCTGCACGTGCTCTACGAGCAGCTGATGAAGCACCACGAGCAGGTGGAGCGCTATGAGGAGTGGTTCGTGACCTCGCTGCTGCAAGACGAGAGCGGGCGCTGCTGCGGAGTGGTGGCCCGTGACGTGCGCTCGGGGCGCATGGAGGTGCTGAGAGCAAAGAACGTGATCCTCGCCTGCGGCGGGGCGGGCCAGGTGTACAGCCCGACGACCAACGCCCTGATCGTGACCGGCGACGGGATCTCCCAGGCCTACCGCATCGGGGCGCCGCTGATGGACATGGAGATGGTCCAGTACCACCCCACCACGCTCGTGGAGAACGGCTTGCTGATCACCGAGGGCGCCCGCGGCGAGGGCGCGGTGCTGCTCAACTCCGAGGGCGAGCGCTTCATGGAGAAGTACGCCCCCAACAAGATGGAGCTCGCCTCGCGCGATGTGGTCTCGCGTGCCGAGCAGACGGAGATCCTTGAGGGTCGTGGCGTGGGAGCCAACAAAGACGGCATCTACCTCGACATCACCAAGGTGCCACGCAAGCGCACGCTGGAGGCGCTGCGCGAGATCGTGAACATCGGCAAGGACTTCGCCGGCGTGGACATCACCCGCGAGCCGATCATGATCCGCCCGGGCCAGCACTACATCATGGGCGGCGTGAAGACCGACGTCGACGGCGCCACCCCGATCGAGGGGCTGTACGCCGCCGGCGAGGTGGCGTGCGTGTCGGTGCACGGAGGCAACCGCCTCGGCGCCAACTCGCTGCTGGACACGCTTATCTTCGGTCGCCGGGCCGGCGAGCACGCCGCGGCGCGGGCCGCCTCGATGGCGATGCCCGAGACCGGCGACGCCCGCTTGCGCGAGGACGTGGCGATGATCGACAGGATCATCGCAAGGCCCCGTACGGGACGGCGTGTCTCTGAGATCAAGCAGGAGCTCGGCGAGACGATGAACCAGTACGTGGCCGTCTACCGCGACCAGCAGGGCCTGGATACGGCCTATGAGATCGTCAAGCGCCTGAAGGATGAGGCCCAGAGCGCCTACATCGACGATCGTGGCACGGTCTTCAACCAAGACGTGCTCGGCGCGATCGAGCTCGGCTACATGATCGACTGCGCCGAGGCGACGGTGGTGGCGGCGATCGAGCGCAAGGAGTCCCGAGGCGCCCAGTTCAGGACCGACTTCCCGGAGCGCAACGACGAGGAGTGGCTGAAGCACATCGACATCACAGACACGGCGGATGGACCAAAGGTCAGCTACTCGCCGGTCACGTTCACCCAGTGGGAGCCAGAGGAGCGCAAATACTGATGCGCTCTACCTCGCCCGCTCACACCGTGCCCAACGAGCATCATCCGATCGAGAAGGAGCGCGCCTGATGGCCGAAACGCACAAGCCGCCGGAGCAGTTCACGCTGCGCATGCGCCGCTATGACCCCGAGTCGGGCGAGGCGCCCTACTGGGACGAGCACACGATCGAGCTGGAGCCCCACCGCTCGGTGCTCGAGGGGATCCTGCAGGCCAAGGCGAAGTTCGACGGCTCGATCGGGATCCGCTGCTCCTGCCGGGCGGCGATCTGCGGCTCCTGCGGCGTGCGCATCAACGGCGAACCGGGGCTTGCCTGCCACACCCACCTCGACCATGCGCGAGCTTCCTCGAAGGACGGGGTGATTGAGGTCGAGCCGATGGGCAACATGCCCGTGATCAAGGACATGATCGTGGACATGGACGCGGTTCACTGGAAGAAGGTGCAGCGAGTCACGCCGTGGCTGCTCAACAACGGACCCCAGCCCGAGCGTGAGCACATCGTGCCGCGTGAGAGCATGGTGGACATCACCCAATCGATGGCCTGCATCCAGTGCGGGGCCTGCGTGTCGGACTGCCTGGCGATGGAGGTCGATCCCGGCTTCATCGGGCCGGCCGCGCTTGCGAAGGCCTATCGCTTCGTGGGCGATCCGCGCGATGAAGAGCAGCGCGAGCGCTTGGTGGACCTCTCACAGGATCCGCAGGGGATCTATGACTGCACCCACTGCTTCAAGTGCGTGGAGGCGTGCCCGAAGGACGTCAACCCGATGGGCCAGATCATGCGCCTGCGGCGGATCGCGGGGGCTGACCAGCACATCAACGACCAGAACAACGGTCATCGCCACGAGGAAACGGTTGTGACGCTGATCAAGGACTACGGGCTCCTGCACGAGGCTGAGATGGTGCCACGCTCCTACGGTGGCAACTCGTGGTTTGGCAAGTTCCATCCGGCCGCCGGCAAGGAGCTGTTGAGCTCGGTGCCGGTCGTGGTGAGGGGTCTGCTCAAACGCAAGGTGAACGTCAAGATCGCGATCTTCGGCCACAAGATCCCCAAGCAGGATCTGGATGCGGTCAAGAAGATCTATGCGAAGGTGGAGGGCAAGCCCGAGCGCTACGAGTTGAACCTGTACATCTCCGGCGAGGACGAAGACGTCGAGATGCCGGCAGCGGTCGGCGCAGGCGAGACCGCCTCCGAGGCAAGCGCATGAGCACCGACACCCGCAAGACCCGAGCACCCGAAGGGAGCACCGCATGAAGGTCGCCTACTGGCCCGGCTGCGTCAGCCGTGGGTTCACACCGGAGCTGCACGGATCGATGGCAAGGGTGGCGCCCCTGCTCGACATCGAGCTGGTCGAACTGGACCGCGCCAGCTGCTGCGGGGCCGGCGTGATCGCCGAGCACAACCAGGAGCTCGCGGACACCCTCAACGCACGCACCTTCGCGCTCGCCCAGCAGGTGGACGGGGCAGAGCTGATGATGAACATCTGCTCCACCTGCCAGGGCGCCCAGGGCGAGTGCCAGGAGCGCCTTGACGCCAATGCCGAGTACAGGGCCCACGTGAACAGCACGCTCGCCGACGAGGGCCTGTCTTATGAGAAGGGCCTGACCAACAAGAACTTCCTGTGGCTGCTGGTCGAGGAGATCGGCCTCGAGAAGCTGCGAACGATGGTGAAGCGTCCGCTGACGAACCTCAAGGTGGGTCCCTTCTACGGCTGCTACATCGTGCGTCCACGCAATCGCCTCGGCATCGACGCCGAGCGCCCGCGCGACCACTACCTCGAGCAGCTGATCGACGCGCTCGGCGGCACGGTGATCGAGTACGCGGGGATGCGCAAGTGCTGTGGCTTTCCGATCATCACGATGAACAAGGAAGCCTCGCTCAAGCAGGCTGGCCGTCACCTCGGCGACGCAGTGGATGCGGAGGCTGACTGCCTCGTGACCCCTTGCCCGCTGTGCCACCTGAACCTCGACATGCAGCAGCCGCTCGCCGAGAAAGCGGTCGGCCGCGAGCTGAAGATGCCCGTGCTGCACCTCCCCCAGCTCGTCGGGCTCGCCCTGGGCCTCGAGCCCAAGGAGCTGGGCCTCAGCCGCCACGTGGTGAGACCCACGTCGGTGATCGACTGGTCCACGTCTGTCGTGGGTGCGGCCGCATAGGCTGCACCCGTGCGCATCCTCACAGTCGTCGGCAACCGCCCACAGTTCATCAAGGCCGCGGCCGTCTCAGGGCCGTTGCGGGCCGAGCACGAGGAGATCCTGGTGCACACCGGCCAGCACTACGACGACGCGCTCTCGAAGGTGTTCTTCTCCGAGCTCGGGTTGGCGGCTCCCGAGCACCAGCTGGGGATCGGCGGCGGCTCGAACACTTCCCAGACGGCCCGCATGCTCGCGGCGCTCGAGCCGATGCTCGAGCAGATCGCGCCGGACGCGGTGCTCGTGTACGGCGATACCAACTCGACACTCGCCGGTGCCCTGGCGAGTGCCCAGCGGGGCGTGCCGGTGGTGCACGTGGAGGCCGGCATGCGCTCGTTCGACCGCTCGATGCCCGAGGAGCTGAACCGCGTGCTTTGCGACCACATGAGCGAGCTGCTGCTGTGCGCCTCTGAGACGGCCGCCGAGAACCTGAGCAATGAGTCCGCCCACGGCGCCATCGAGGTGGTCGGGGATGTGATGATCGATGTGGCGTGCAAGTGGCAATCGGTGGCCACCACCGACAGCGAGGCGCTTGCCGCCTATGGCCTGGAGCCCGGCGGATACCTGCTGCTCACCGCCCACCGCGCCGGCAATGTCGATGACCCCGAGCGCCTGCGCGCGCTCGTTCAGATCGTGAGCAGGCTGCCGGGAACCACCGTCTTTCCCGTGCACCCGCGCACCCGCGTGCGCCTGCAGGACGCGGGCCTGATGGCAGAGCTCGAAGCGCTCGAGCATCTGCATCTGACCCAGCCGCTTGGCTATGTGGAGTTCAGCGCGCTCGTGTACGGGGCGCGCGCGGTGCTCACCGACTCCGGAGGCGTCCAGAAGGAGGCATATCTTGCCGGGGTGCCCTGTATCACGCTGAGGTCCAGCACCGAGTGGGTGGAGACGGTGCAGATGGGATGGAACACGCTCGCTGACCTTGACGTAGATCGAGTGCTGGCATCCCTTGAACGACCCATCCCCAAAAATCATCCACAGCTGTACGGCGACGGCAAAGCGGCCGAGCGCTGCGTGGCCGCGATCGGAGCGCTTTGAGCGAGCAACAGAACAACCTCACCGAAGGACAGCCACAGTTCCTCCAGTCCGGCGGGCGAGCGGTGAGGATCGGCGTCGTGGGCCTCGGCTACTGGGGCCCGAACCTCGCTCGCAACTTCGCCGCGATCGACGGTTGCGAGCTCACCTGGCTGTGCGACGCCTCCCAGGAGGCCCGCGAGAAGCTGACGGTGACGATTCCCGGCGCGCGCAGCACCGCCGAGCTCGAGGACCTGCTCGCCGACCCCCAGCTCGACGCGGTGGTGCTCGCCACGCCCGTCCCCACCCACGCCGAGCTGGCCGTGAGGGTGTTGCAGGCGGGCAAGCACTGTTTCGTGGAGAAGCCGCTAGCCACAACCGTCGCGGACGCCCAGCTGGCGGTGGACGCCGCCGAGCAGACTGGGCGGCTTCTGATGGTGGGCCACCTGCTCGAGTACCACCCGGCCGTCACCCGCCTGAAGGAGCTGGCGGACGAGGGCGAGCTCGGCTCGCTCTATTACATATATGGCAACCGCGTGAACCTCGGCAAGCTGAGGGCCGAGGAGAACGCCTTGTGGAGCCTCGGCGCGCACGATGTGTCCGTGGTGCTTCACCTGATCGACCAGGAGCCCGTCGAGTGCTCGGCCCACGGCGAGTCCTATGTGCGCGGCGGGGTCCAGGACGTCGTGTTCTGCTACCTGCGCTTCCCCTCCGGACAGGTCGCCCACCTGCACCTCTCCTGGCTTGACCCCCACAAGGAGCGGCGCATCACCGTCGTCGGGGCCAAGCGGATGGCCACGTTCGACGACATGCAAATCCAGGGCAAGCTCACCATCTATGACAAGGGCTTCGACGAGGACACGTCCTCCTGGGGCGAGTACATAGCAAGGGCCGGCGAGAGCTTTTCCCCCCGCATCTCAAATGCCGAGCCGCTGCGGCTGGAGTGCGAGCACTTCGTGGGTTGCATCCGCGAGGGACGCACCCCCCGCTCGGACGGTCACAGCGGGCTGCGGGTGGTGCGGGTGCTGGAGGCGCTGCAGCGCTCACTCGACGGACGCTGAGGCGGATGCTGGAGGCGCTGCAGTGCTCACTCGACGGACGCCGAGCACGGCCACCCCTCGTGCCGTCCCAGCGGTAGAGCGGCGTGGCTGGAGCGACTAGTACCCGATCGCTTCGGCGCCGCGGCGAGACTCTTCGAGCAGCTGGGCGCTGAGATCCGGGTGAAACTGTTCAAGGCCCCCGCCGTGGGAGATCGAGAAAGTGAAACGCAGATAGTCGCTGACGGTGGTGGCCTCCGCTTCGCTCGTGCCCGGGTACTGCGAGTATTTCCTCAGCGCGAGCACGTATGAGAGCCCGCACAGCGAATACCCGGACTCAGTGATCTTCGTGGTCACGCCATTCCATAGCGAGGAGGAGCCCGCCGGCAGTCCGAGAACGCCGTCATTCGTATAGACGACGCCCGAGCAAGCGTTAGACGAGTGGGGGCTGAGCTTGACGTACGTCGCTGACCCGCTGCCCACCAAGCCGTTGTTCTGAAGCAGGGCGATTGAGCGCTCGCGACCTTCACCGGCATCTCTGGTGACACCGCCGGTGAACAGTTCTTCGACCTGGGGGGTCATGCTCACGACGGCGATGCTCCCGGGTGTGGCGGCGACCAGGCTGGCGACGGCTTCTTCGCCTTCTTCGCTTGGACGCGTCACCGTTCCCGGCCACTGAGCGCCAGCCGGCCCTTCGGCCAGTTCGCGCCATCCCTGCGAGCCGATGACGTTCTTTTCTTTGTCGATCAGGTAGAGGTACTTCTCGAGTGTCCACGACGATCCCGAATCATCGCGGCTGACAACGCGCGTGATCGGTGTGCTTGGATCACAGTTTTTTTCAGCCAGGTTCTCGACCACGTCTCCACTGTCGGCGATTTCATTCCAGTTGTGGATCTGACCTTGCCAGATCTTCTCGAGCGTCCGGCTGGTCAATGCCAGGAAGCCCCGGTGAGAAGTGTCGTTGTTGGCTTTGCAATGCGCCGGTAGATTCACGATGACAGCAACCGTGTACTGCTGCACGGGGATCGTCTCGAGGCTCGCCCATTCCGGTTCGCTCGAGTGCGCCACGATTTCTTCGCGCTGGGTCGCGTTCGGCGGCACGTCGGTGGCGATCAGGGCGTTGGACGCGCTGAAGTCGGCCGCATGGCCTCCCGCTCCCCAGGACTGCAATCCGCTCAGGTTCCCTGTGGGCGTGTAGCTGACTTTCGGCTCGAGCATCGCGCCCTGGGTGCCGCTGCAGGCCCGCGGGCTGTGGTCTTCTGTGTCGTTGAAGGAGTGACCCAGCGATTCCTGATCGGCGACCTGCAACCACGAGCCCTGGGCTGCGATCGAGGAGCCCGAGCACCGTTCTCCGAGGGAGGCCTCCGCGCCGCCCGGCGTCGCCAGTGCGGCGAGAACCAGCCCAACTACAACCGTCAACCAGAACCTGCTCTTGACTCCCATCGCCTGTTATCTCCTGTCTAGCTGAGGATCATGCGATGACTGAGGATCATGCGATGACTGAGGATCACGCGGTGACCGTGAACGTCTGGCCCACGTGCACGCCGGTCTCGCTGCTCGTCACCAGGATTTCGCCG
>DATHPT010000383.1:0-8379 GCA_035483615.1 Solirubrobacteraceae bacterium
CGCGCGTTCGACCGTTTGCACGGCGCGATCGACGCCCGCGCAATATCCGCGCGGCGCGGCAAGCAGAAGCTTCTCGACCGTGTTCGGCGCTGTCGCCGTGTCAGTGGACACCACGCTCATTGTATGACGAGGGCTGGGCGACCGGGCTTGCGCGCACGCGGCCGGTACCCTTGGCTGGTGGCGCAGCGTCATCTCGACAGGCTCACGGCGGTTGATGCGTCCTTCCTGCACCAGGAGGGACCCAGCTCGCACATGCACGTCGGCGGCCTGACGATCGTGGAAGGCCCCCCTCCCACGATGGACGACTTCCTCGAGCAGATCCGCAAGCGCCTGCATCTCGTGCCCCGCTATCGCCACAAGCTGGCGCACACGGCGCTCGACAGCGGACGCCCCGTGTGGGTGGACGACCCGAGCTTCACGCTGGAGTTCCACGTACGCCACACGGCGCTCCCCAGCCCGGGCAGCTGGGAACAGCTGCGCAACCTGACCGCCCGCATCTTCTCCCAGGCCCTCGACCGCTCCAAGCCCCTGTGGGAGATGTGGCTGATCGAGGGGCTGTGGGACGATCGCTTTGCGCTGATCTCAAAGACCCACCATTCGCTGATCGACGGCATCGCGGGCGTCGATCTCGCGACGGTGCTGTTCGACATGACCCCGGACCCGCCGCCGTTGCGCCACTCCGGCAGACCCTGGAAACCGAACCCCGAACCGGACGCGGCCGAGCTCGTTGCGGTCGGCCTGCGTGGCGCGGTGCGCGCCGGAGTGGAGATGGCGGGAGCCGCTATCAGCGCACTCGCCCACCCTGAGCGCTCGCTCGACCGCGCTCGTGAGGCCGCCGAGGGTGTCGGGGAGATCGTGTGGGCCGGGCTGAACCCGGCGCCGGCGACCCCCCTGAACGTGGAGATCGGCCCGCACCGGCGTTTCGTGGGGATCGCAGCGCAGCTCGAGGACTTCAAGCTCGTCAAGAACGCGTTCGGAGGGACCGTCAACGACGTGGTGCTGGCGGCCGTCACGGGAGCGCTGCGCTCGTTCCTGATCGCCCGGGGAGTTCGCACCGAGGGGATCGAGATGCGCGCGCTGGTGCCGGTGTCGGTGCGAACGGTGGGCGAACGCCATGAGGGTGGCAACCGGATCGCGGCGATGCGGGGACCGTTGCCCGTGTACATCGCCGACCCGCTGCAGCGGCTGCGCTTCGTCTCACACGCAATGGACGGGCTCAAGGAGTCCAAGCAGGCGCTCGGCGCGGAGGTGATCGCGGGCGCCCAGAACTTCGCGCCGCCCACGATTCTCGCGCAGGCCTCGCGCCTGAACTTCTCCACACGCCTGTTCAACCTGATCGTGACAAACGTTCCGGGCCCGCAGTTCCCCCTGTATGTGCTGGGACGCCGTATGGAGCGTGTGTTCCCAGTGGCGTTCCTACCCGAGAATCACGCGCTGGCGGTGGCGATCATGTCCTATGCGGGTGAGATGAACTTCGGGCTGCTCGGCGACTTCGACGCGCTGCCCGACATCGAATCGATCGGCGAGAGCATCGCCGAGGAGTTGGCGGAACTCGTCGAGCTCGCACGGGAAAAGCAGGCGCTTGAAGCCAAGAAGCAGACTTTGAAAGCCAAAGCCCCGACCAGGAAGTCTGGTCGGTCGAAGGTCAAGCAGGGGTCTGGGGCCTCGGGCTCCTGAACGCCGGCTCTGTCAGCCAGGCGAGCAAGCCTCTGTCAGCCAGGCGAGCAAGCCTCTGTCGATCAGGAGCTGGGCGATCGTCTGGTAGCCGCCCGATCCCGGGTGTGCGCCATCGCCGGCGCTCACCTCGGACATCCACACCGGCGATTGCAGCAGCGGCTCGACGATCCCGATGAAGGGCGTGTCGCGCTCTTGGCAGACTTCGGCGAAGGACTCCGTGAGAGCTCCGATGCGGCGGTTCTGCTCTGGGTCATCGACCGGAGCCGGTCCAACGACGAGCGCCGCGAGGTCGAGCGTGCTCGCTTCATCGAGGATCGTGGCCAGTGCGTGGCGGGAGCTATCGGCAGGCACCCGCACAGCGCCGTCTTCGACGGTCGTGTCGTTGGTCCCGAAGGACACCACCATCCGAGCGTCCACACCGGGCGGCACTCGTGGCATCGCCTCAGCACGCCAGCGCGCCGCCACCTGGATGGAGGTCTCCCGCCGTATACCCAGGTTGTAGGGGCTCAGCGGTTGCCCGTGGGCAAAGCAGGCCCCCACGACCCGTGCGACCCAGCCACCCCCGGCGGGATCTCCGACGCCCGCAACGAGAGAGTCACCGAAAAACAGGACACGTCGGGGCGCAACTTCACGAATCATGGAAATGGCCGGCGGAGTGCTCGGCTGGGGCTCAGTAGCGCTCGGCAGGGCTCAGTAGCCCAAAGCGAACTTCGCGTCCTCGCTCATCTTCTCCGGCGACCACGGGGGCGTGAAGACCATCTCCGATTCGACGCTTTCCACGCCTTCGAGCTCACCGACGAACTCTTCGATCTGTTCGGTTACCTGAGGCCCGATCGGACAGCCGGGGGTGGTGAGGGTGAACGTCACGTGAATGTCTCCCCCGCTGACCTCTACGCCGTAGATCAAACCCAGCTCGACGAAGTCGAGCCCGAGCTCAGGGTCGATCACATTGGACAGCGCGTCCATGACGTCATCGACGGTGATGGTGATTTCATCGGCCATAGCTGCTGCTGACTCTAGCGACTAGTTGAGGGAGCCCAGGCGGTCCCACTGATACAGCTGAATGCACTCGCCGGCAAGCTCGATCGCCCGCTCGCGTGAGAGGCGCGGGAGCACCGTGTCAAGCGCCTGCTCCTCTGCCACTCCTGCCTGGAAGGCCTCCTCGCCCCTGAAGCCGGCCGCGATCTTCAGCGCCTCGCGGCGGTTGTCGCCGAGGCTCGGGAAGACCCCAACGAGAAAGGCCGTGTTGGGCACCGGGTGTCCGACCTCAAGCGAAGCGTGCCAGGCGGCGAGCAGGTGCAGATCATCCTCGTCGAGATCGGCGATCGCCTTGGCGTAGTGGAAGGACAGCTCCCTGTCGGGCAGATCGTCGACCCAGGCCCGCACCACCTCGCCGACAAGCTGCCTGCGGGCCTCGCGACCCACGGAATCTGCGATGACTCGGATGGCGTCGTGTGGCTCGATGAAGCAGAGCGGCATGGCGGCTCCCTGGTCTTGCGGAAAGGACGACGTGATACGCAGGACTCTAGGCGTCGGTGTGGACGACACTTTTCGGGGCGCCGCCCCGATCAGAGTTCGAGCGCGGCAGCGGCTCGTTCGGCTGCGTGAGCGTCGTTCGTGTCCTCTGGAAAGCCGAGCGTGACCCGCTCGCCCGGAGCCGGCGGATTCCAGTTGTAGAGCGCCAGGTCGAGCGCTTCGATCGGCGTGGAGAACGCCTGCGCGAGCGCCAGCGCGCGCCGCTCGATGTGGATCGGATCGCCGATCCCAAACACGCGCTTGGCCGCCTGCGGCGTGGGGTCGCTCGCGAACAGCGCCGCCCGCGTGCCGAGGTGCAGAGAGTCGGCGCGCAGTTCGTACAGGCCGAGCCGTCCGAGCGTGATCAGCAGGTCATAGCGCCCCATGCGCCCAAAGCCGGGGAGCGCAAGCCGCTCGAACAGCCGCTCGAAGCGTCGTTGCGGGGTCCAGGCGGCCTCGCCCGTGAACGCCGCCTCCTGCGAGCCGGCGTGCTCGGCGAAGCGGCGATAGGCGATCAGCGTCTCCGAGCCACGCGCAGGATCGTGGGAGCTGCGTGGCCCGAGCGGGACGTCCTCGAGATCGGAGACAGCGCCCGACTCCCAGCTGGAGAGCAGCGCCTGGCGGATGCCGACAAACGACTGGGCGCCCTGCAGCGGAGAGAGATAGGCAGCCAGGAAGCACATCCAGGTGGCCTGCTCGATGTCATCGCAGTCGCGCGCCTCGGCGTACAGGCTGGGCGGCGCGGCGGTGAGCGTGAGCAGGCGCCCGCTCGCAAAGCCGATCTCCTGCACGAGCCGCCACGCGTCCTTGGAAGAGTGCAGCCCGGGTACGAGCTCGCAGCGGTAGCCGTCGTCCTCGGAGCGCTGCTCGCGGTGGACGCGCACTTCCTGCTTGCGTCGTGTGGATGTGTAGACCGACCCACGCGCCTGTCCGGCGGCGCCGGTGGTCGACCTCGCGCCCGCGGCCGTCCTGCCGCCGGCTCCCGAGCCCTGCCGTTTGGGCTTCGCGGCGTGGCTGGGCGTCTGCCCGGGCACCGTCTCACGACAGATCGGGCAGCGCTGTATGAAGCGGTTGTGGCGGCAGAACGTTTGTGTCACACCCATAACGCTAGCGAGCCAGGGCGATTCTCCCGGAGGTTGCGAATGCGTCCCTGCCTGTCAAGCGGTGTTACGGGCGAGTGCCGCCTGTACCTTCCAGCCTCGGTCGGTGAGAACCCACGAGTTCGGTGCGCCACGCACAAAGCCCGCGCCGGTGTTCTCGATCAGCCCGAGACCCTGCAGGCGGGCCAGCAGCTTTGAGATCTGACCCTGGTCTGCGATCCCCGAACCGTCCGCGACCTGACGGTTTGAGCCACCGGGGTGGGAGGCGACCGCCAGCAGCACCCGGACGGTGCGATAGGTGAGTCGCATGCCCAGCTCTCGCAATGGGTCGACGATGGCCGCGGCTGGCGCGCGGGGGGACAGTGGGACCGGTCGTGCGAGCTCGCGACGCGCGGCAGCGGGACCGAGATAGGGAAGCACGATCATGCTCATCAGCGGGCTCGTCAGCTCCACAAGCGGTGTCGTCGTGTCTTGCTGGAGTCGGGAATGCAGGACAGACAAGACCCCGCCCACGACACCCTCCGCCGTCAGGAGTGAAAACTCATCCCCCGCCTTCGACAGGTCGCGCCCCTCGTCCACCGCTGCGGTCAGCTGGGCGAGAACATCCCTGCGTCGCGCGAGCGCGCGAGCGCCCGCCCCCAGCGAGCCGACGATCAGAAGCCGGCCCATGTCGCTCTCCACGTCGAGAAACCGAAGCAGG
This sequence comes from Solirubrobacteraceae bacterium, assembly GCA_035483615.1. Lineage (GTDB taxonomy): Bacteria > Actinomycetota > Thermoleophilia > Solirubrobacterales > Solirubrobacteraceae > Palsa-744. The sequence goes on from DATHPT010000383.1 coordinate 4,993, forward strand.
CCCACAAGCGCCGCCCTCAGCCGCTCGGCCCATCGAGCCGAGGGGTTGTACCCGGCCAGCGCGCATTGCGTGGCGCGGGCTACGCCGTCGTCGAACGCCGCCAGAAAGCAGTCTTCGCGATCCTGGAACACCTCGTAGAACGTGCGACGGGAGACGCCGGCGCGACCCACCACGTGCGCGACGCTGACGCTCGCGGCCCCGCGCCGGGCGCATTCCTCGACCATCCCGGCCAGTATCCGCGCCCGTTGGATCGAGAGGACGCGCTCGGGCCCGTTTGCCGGTCCGAGCTCGTCGAGGCTCTGTCGCGCAAGGTTCGACGGGCGACGAAGACCGTTGCGCGCGACCGTCAACCGGCTGGGCACCACCCGCTCCGGCACCACCCGCTCCGACACCACCCGCTCCGACACCACCCGCTCTGACGCCACCGGCTCTGGCACCGTCCGCTCCCGCACCGTCCGCTCCGAGGCCACCCGTTTCGGGGACACCCGTTTCGGGGTCTCCTTCGCCTTGGTGCCCATCTCACTTCGTCTTCCCACGGCCGTGCCTCTGCTGGCCCCTGGCAGTCTTGTGCGCCTTCTTCTTCGCCTTCTGCCTGGGGCATCCGGTGACGCTGATCGGGGTGTTCTGCTTGATGACGGCGCCGTTCTGCGCGGTGAACGCCGTCGGCATCTTCAGCGTGGTTTTGCAGAGATTGTTGCCTGGAGCAGCGAGCGCGGGGAATTTGCCTTGCGGCAATGTCAGTTCGAACGTGCCGACCGGCACGTCGGGGATTGTCCTGAACGTGCTGCTTGTGACGCCTGCCTTGCTGATGAACGTTTCCGCGTGCAGCTGGACCGTCGTTCCGTAGCCGGACAGAACGATCACCAATTCGGGGAATTTCAGATTGGCGTGCGAGACGAAGTACACGGGACCGCTCAGCGCGACAGGCAGTAGCGGGGTTGTCGCTTTCGCGGTTCCGATCCGCGATTCCGCGCCACAGTTGGCAGGGTTGCGGTCGAAGGTGCTGTCCGGGCATGCCCGCTGCAACGTCTTCAGCTGTGAGGGCAGCTGCTTTGGCAGGTCCACCTTCACCGACTTGACGTTCGCCTGAGAGCCGAACGGCGCTTTGGGGTAGACGAGCTTGACGTGCAGGCTGGCGCCCGTCGCCCGCGAGGTTTTCCCATTCGTGGAGACGCTGAACGCCGGTTTGAAACCGAGGACGGCACAGTTGGTCACCTGCAGCGGAACGGACAGGCTGGAAGTCGCTCCTTCGGTGCTCGACAGGCTCCCCGTGATCTGCAGCGGATCGCAGTTGGTCGGGTTGAACGTGAAGCTGGGCCTGTTGATCGTGACGTTGACGTGCTTGATCTGCAGGGGAATCCCGTCAAGGACCGTCGGGATCTTGTAGGGGCCGGAGTCATCGCTTGTGATCGTCAGCTGCGCGGTGGTCGGGTCGACTTCGATCTTCGCTCTCACCACCACCACTCCGAGGTCGAAGGGACCTGCCTTGGCGGGGTTGACGATCGACAAGCCGTACGGAGCCCCCTCATATCCTTCGGTGATGAAGACCTTGCCGCCCGTCACGCTGAACGGGCTGCTGCCCAGACCGACGCTGACGATCGTTTCACCGATCTGGCTGTCCGGGCCGCATGTCCCGGTGTTCGCCTGGACTTCGGGGCAGAGCTTCACACCCGCCAGCAGGCCGGACAGCCCAGGTGGCATGTGCAGCGATATCGCCTGCAAGCTCTGATTGCCGTCTTCACGGCTCATCGTCATCGTGAATGGGCTGAACCCACCCGCCTGGATGCTCGTCGTCCCCGCCGTCAACGAGGGGTTGAAAGGCAGGCTCGGGCCGGGGCACGGACTGCCGTTGGGGCCCCTGTCGATCGCGAACTGAGCGCTCGATGTCCGCGGAGCTTCCCCTGCTTCTGCAGACCATGGCGTGAATGAGGCTTCTGTCTAGGCGATCGCAGGTCGCCGTACGGTCGGTCGCTATGCGACCGGAACTGCGGCGTGCGCGGAAATCGGCAGGGCAAACGCCCGCGCCCGCGCCCGCTCGGCCCCGGCGCGCCGCTCGGCCCCGAGCGCGTACAGGTAGTCGTCGAAGTCGACCTGAATCGTATGGCGCTTGGAGGCCACATAGCGCTTGTGCATCGCGGCTTGATCTGAGGCGATGTCGCGCTGCACCTCGGCCGGCGAGGGCAGGGCGTACTCACCGCGCAAATAGTCCCCCACCCAGGTCGATTGGGCCTCGGCCAAGGGCATGATCGCGCCCAGGGGCTGCAGCAGGCCAATGAAGAACAGCCCGCCGATCTCAGGGTGAAAGACACGCCGGAACAGCTCGATGTGGTTGTCGGGGACGGCAAGGAAATCCCCGTCGAAGAAGGGAAAGGTGATCTTGTAGCCGGTGCAGTACACGACCACGTCGGCGTGCGCCTCGCTGCCGTCGACGAAGCGCACACGATCGCCTTCAAGCGCGGCGATGTTCGGCTTGGGCGCGATCGTGCCGTGCGCGATCCGGTCGAGGATCCGACCCGAGACCGTCGGATGGGACTCGCCGAACTTGTGATCGGGCTTGGGCAGGCCGTAGCGCTCGGGCGAGCCGGTGATCGTCTTGATCGTCTGATGGATCATGCGCTGTCTGATCGCGAAAGGCACCCTCGGATTGTTGGGCAGCTGGTCCACCGGCTTGCCGAACACGTACTTGGGAATGATCCAAGCGCCTTTGCGAGCCGCCAGGTAGGTGTTGGCCGCTACATACGAGGACTCAACCGCTATGTCCATCGCCGAGTTGCCCATGCCCAGGACGACCACGTCCTTGCCGGCGAAGATCGAGTTGTCCACGTAGGCGTGGGCGTGGAGCTGCGTGCCCGCGAAGCTGTCAGCCCCTCCGAAGGCCGGTTCTGGCCAGCGCGGGTCCCAGTGGTGACCGTTGGCCACGAGCAGGGCGTCGTACTCGCGCATCTCACGCTCGCCACCCTCCCCACGCACGATCGTCACCTCCCAAACGCCGTCTGCACGCCGCGTGGCGTGCTCGACGCCCGTCTCGAAAGCGATGTGCTCACGCAGGCCGAAGTGGTCGACGTAGTTGTCGAAGTACTCCTTGATGTGAGTGTGATGCGGGAAGTCCGGATATGAGCTCGGCATCGGATAGTCCGCGTAGGCCATCCGCTCGCGCGAGACGTTGATGAACAGGTCGCGGTAGGCAGCCGACATCCCGTTGCGGTTGCCGAACACCCAGTTGCCTCCAACCTGATCGGACTTCTCGATGCAGTCGAAGGGGATGCCGCGGTCGAGTAGCGCCTTGGCGGCGGCAATGCCCGAGGAGCCGGCGCCGATGACGCACGCTCGCGGCAACCGGCCAGCGGCAGCGTATCCGTTGTCGGGCGGCTCGCTCACAGCCTCCCA
>DATHPT010000384.1:0-3010 GCA_035483615.1 Solirubrobacteraceae bacterium
CAGGCGCCCGGCACGGTCGTGCGGTGCCGGACCTGCGAGAGCGTGCTCATGGTCTTCGCCAAGGTCCGCGGCCGGACCTGCGTCGACCTGCTGGGCCTGGCTGATCTCGGCTGACACCTGGTTAGCCGCCAGTCGTGGCTAGCTCGCAGCCGGGGTGGGCGCGGAGTACGGTCTCGACCCGGTGCTGGCCACCGTCTTCTCGAACACGTGATGGGGGCGCGGTCCGCCATGGCCGCCCTGGCTGTTCCAGGGTTACTCTTTGAACGATGGACGCCCTGTCCCGGCTTCCCCTCCGCGGACGTGAGCAGGAGCTCGCGGTCATCCGCCGGAGGCTGAGCCAGGTTCGGGCTGGGACCGGCTGCGTGGTGGTGGTGGAGGGCAGTGCCGGGCTCGGCAAGACGAGGCTGCTGGACGAGTGCGCATCGATGGCTGGACAGCTCTCGTTTCGGGTGGGGCGAGGAGCAGCCGAGCCGGGGCGCCCAATTGAGCTGGGTGCCCTGTTCGACGCGTTGTTCGAGGGGGATCCGCCGCTTGCGGATCGGCGTGCGCTTAATGACGTCCATGCTTCGCCGGAGTTCTTGTTCTGGCTCCTGCAGGACGTGCAGTCGCTCATCGAGGAGGCCGCGCTCCAGAATCCTGTGCTTATCTGTCTTGACGATCTGCACTGGGGCGGGACCAGTCTCTCGCTCGCGATGCGGCAGCTCCCTTTGCGCCTGTCGTCGCTTCCTGTGGCGTGGGTCATGGCCTTTCGGCCGGACCAGGGGCCGGTTCAGGTCCAGCAGGCGAAGGCGGAGCTCATCGAGTCCGGGGCGGAGCTCATTCGCCTGGGGCCGCTCAATCGCGAAGCGGTCGCGCAGGTCGCGGCCGACGTGCTCGGCGTTGAGGCGGACGGCGAACTCCTGCAGAAGGCGGACCGGGTCCAGGGCAATCCGTTCCTGCTCGTGGAGTTCTTTCGCGGGCTCCAGGACGACCACCTCGTTTCGCTCGATTCAGGGCGCGCGACGCTGGCCGCGGACCGGCTGCCCCGTCGTGTGGGTGACAGCATGCGGGGGCGCCTTGGGCGCCTGTCGCCGGCATCGGAACGGGCTGCGACGTTCGCGTCGGGGCTCGGACGCAGGTTCAGCATTCATGACCTGGCCGCGATGACCGAGATGCCGCTCACCGAGCTGATCGGCCCGGTCAGCGAGCTTGTGCAGGCCGATATTTTCGCTGACGACGGCGGCCATCTGGCGTTCCGGCACGACATCGTGCGGGAGGCTGTTCGCGGCAGCTTGCTGCCGCCGGTCCGCCGTGCGGTCGACCGGCAGGCGGCGCAGGTGCTGCTCGCACGCGGCGCGCTCCCAGCAGAGGTGGCTACCCAGCTCGTCGAGAGCGCAGAACCAGGCGATGCCATCGCTATCGAGACGGCACTCAAGGCAACTCAGGCCCTCGGCGCATCCGATCCCGCCGCTGCAGCTGAGCTCGCCGCCAAGGCGCTCGATCTCACCCCGCTCCGCCACGCCCTCCGGGGCCCGCTGGTCGCCCAGCGGGTCGTGTCACTTTTCGCAGCAGGCCTTGCAGAGGAGGGAAAGCGGTTCGCGGATTCTGCACTCCGCAAGGCGATGCCCGTCGAGGAAGAGGCGAGGGTACGTCTCAGCGTCGCCGGAATGTTCGATCTCTCCCCGGAGGTCCGGGCGGAGAGCGCACGCGCTGGCCTTGCTCTTGCGTCGTTGCCCGCGGATCTGCGTGCCGAGCTCTGGGCTGCGCTCTACCACAGCCTCAGCGTGGCCGGGCGGAAGCAGGAGGCGCTCGACATTGAGCCGAGTGCCCGCGAGGCCGCGTACGCGAGCACCAGCGAGATGTGCCGGTTCGCGTTTGAGGTCCCGGAGTCGGGACTGGCGTACCAACTACTCGACTTCGGGCGCGCGCTTGAGATTCTTTCGACGGCAGAACGCCGTCAGCTCGATGGCCAGGGCGACCCGCGAGCTCGTCTCGCGCACCTGCTCCGAGCTTGGGTTCTCGCAGCAACCGACCGGTACGACGACGCGCTTGAGGCTGTCGACGCCGGGGTGATCGCCGCCCAGCGGGACCGGCAGAATTGGGCGCTGCGCGTCTTCGAGACGACACGCGGCCGGCAGATGCTGCAGATGGGGAACTTCGCCGAGGCGGCGCTCGCGCTGGAAGGCCGATTCAGCCGCGGGGAAGCCCATCTCGTTGCCGGAGCTCTCCATGCGCCCTCGGTTGTCGCGCTTGGCGCACTGAAGATCCACACCGGAGACAAGTCCGGCGCGCTGGAGGTCGCCGAGATCGCGAAGATCATGTTGCAGGCGAGGGCACCTGGCGTCCGGCACCATGCGATGTGGTACCTCGCGCTTCTCGCACTGTCCCAGGGAGACCCGATGCGGTCGCACGGGTGGCTCTGCTCCCACGGATACGAGGAGCGGCTCTCGATGTTCCCGCTTTACCCGCACGAGGTCGCCTACGACGCCGAGCGGGTGCGCATCGCTGCGGCGGTCGGTGACGAGGAACTCGCAGAACACGCAATCTCGATCGCGGAACGGCGCGCGAGCCTCAATCCAGATGTCCCTTCGTGTGCCGCGGCAGCGGCGCACGCCCGGGGCATCTGGAGCGACTCCGCGGAGGATCTCGGCCACGCGGTTTCGCTCTATCGAGGCGGGCCCCGCCCTCTTGCCCACGCGTCCGCGCTCGAAGACCTCGGCCGAGTGCTCGCGCAACACGGCGGCAACGCGCCGGCGATCGCAGCGCTCGACGAGGCGCTGACGATCTCGGCGCGCGCCGGGGCGAGCTGGGACGCTGCGCGCGTTCGGGGCCGGCTTCGCCGTCTGGGCGTGCGACGGCGAACCGTCAAGATCGACCGGCCGAAAACCGGGTGGGAGGCACTGACCGAAGCCGAGGCTGTGGTCGCCAACCTCGCCGCACGCGGATGCACCAACCGGGAGATCGCCGACAAGCTCTTCATCTCCCCACACACGGTCAATTCTCATGTTCGCCACGTCTTCGAGAAGCTCGG
>DATHPT010000385.1:0-19513 GCA_035483615.1 Solirubrobacteraceae bacterium
CGGGGCGACCTTGGGATGGGCGTTCCCGTGCGCCCAGGCGCTGCGCGCGATGATCGGCGGCTGGCCTGGCCCCGCCGGCAGTCCTGAGATCGCGTGCGGCAGGCTCATCGAGGAGCGGGCGGCCAGCAGCTGGGCGAGCGCTTCGCGCGGCGCGAGGGCGCCCCCGGCAGCGACAGCAGCCATGGCGCCCATCAGCGAACGACGTGTGAGGCGACCCGTGCCCACTGTGCACATATACCGCGCGGAACACGGTTGACGCGCCGGGAGAGCGGTGGCGGTGGTGAGGAGGAGTGCTCTTGGCTGCGCCAGGTGTGACTCAGACGCCAGCGAATGCGCAATTGAGCAAACCTTCGTATGGAGATCTCTCGCAGTTGAACAGAGATCTCTCGCAGTTGAACAAAAGACCCTTCGTGGAGAGCTCCCGCAAGTCGAGCAAGACCCGGCGTGGATCTCGCAATCGAGCAAGACCTCGCGTGGAGGGCTCCCGAGGGAGCCTCCACACGAGTCCAACTGTCAAAGCGGGCAGCCGGTGCGGCCCGGAGCCTGCTACTCCCCGGACTCCTCTGGCACCTCGAGCTCACCCAGTCCCTCGACGAAACCGGGGTCCGAGCTGCCGGCGCCGATCTTCTCCAGCGAGGCGAGATCGGCGTCGAACTCGCTTCCGTAGCCGGTGCCCAACGCTTCGCCGTCGGCGAGGCCGAGCTCGGCTGCGATCTCCTCCTGATCGAGCAGACCCACATCGTCGATCGCACGGGGAAGCGGCTCGGAGGGTTCGATCTCGATCCGCCGGTAGCGCTTCAAGCCGGTCGCGGCCGGGATCAGCTTGCCGATGATCACGTTCTCCTTGAGACCGTTCAGGCGATCGATCTTGCCCTCGAGCGAAGCATCGGTGAGCACCTTGGTGGTCTCCTGGAAGGAGGCCGCCGAGAGGAACGAGTCGGTGTTCAGCGAGGCCTTTGTGATTCCAAGGATGATGTCCTCGTACTGAGCCGTCTCGCCGCCCTTGGCGACCACATCGTCGTTGGCCTTGGCGAATTCGTAGCGGTCGACGAACTGCCCCGGCAGGTAGTCGGTGTCGCCCTTCTGGTCGACCCTCACCTTCTTGAGCATCTGGCGCACGATCAGCTCGATGTGCTTGTCGTTGATGTCCACGCCCTGGGACTTGTAGACCTCCTGGACCTCCTTGACCAGGTATTGCTCGGTCTCGGTGCGTCCACGAATCGCCAGGAGCTCGTGCGGGTACAGCGAGCCCTCGTTGAGCTGCTTGCCCGCCTGGATCTTCTCGCCCTCACTCACGTACAGGCGTGTGCGGCGCGGGAAGGCGTGACGGTGCTCCTCGCCGGCCTCGTCGGTGATGACCACGGTCAGGGCCTTCTCGGACTCTTCGATCGAGACGATCCCATCCTGCTCGGCGATCTTGGCCAAGCCCTTGGGCTTGCGCGCCTCGAACAGCTCCACCACGCGGGGCAGGCCGTGGGTGATGTCAGCGCCGGCGACACCGCCGGTGTGGAAGGTGCGCATCGTCAGCTGGGTGCCGGGCTCGCCGATCGACTGGGCCGCAACGATGCCCACGGCATCGCCGATCTGCGCTGTCTGGCCGGTGGCCATGGCACGGGCGTAACAGGCCTGGCAGACCCCGCTGGGAGCCTTGCACTTGAGCACCGATCGAACGGGAACCGCGACACGCGTCCCCTTCTCGTGCTCGTCGGAGAACGCCTCCACGATGTCGGCGAGCTCCTGGCGGCCGATTTCCTTGCCCTCCTCGGCGAGCACCCGCCCGCGCTTGGTGGTGATCGGTTGGGCCGCTGTGCGTCCCACGAGGTTTTCGTTTGGCTCATCGCCGTCGTTCCAGACGGTCATCTCGATGTATTCGTCGGTGCCGCAATCGACCTCGCGGATGATCACGTCCTGGGCGACGTCCACCAGACGCCGGGTCAGGTAACCCGAGTCGGCGGTGCGCAGCGCCGTGTCAGCCAGACCCTTTCGGGCGCCGTGGGTGGAGATGAAGTACTCCAGCACCGACAGCCCCTCCATGAAGTTGGACTTGATCGGTCGCTCGATGATCTCGCCCTTCGGGTTGGCCATCAGGCCGCGCATTCCCGCCAGCTGGCGGATCTGCTTGAAGGAGCCGCGGGCGCCCGAGTTGGCCATCATGAAGATCGGGTTGAGCGTGTCGAGATTCTCGATCATCGCCTCGGCCACCTCGTCGGTGGCGGCGTTCCACTTCTCGACGACCGCCTCGTGGCGCTCCTCCTGGGTGATCAGGCCCATGTCGTACTGGTCGGTGATGTCGCCGACCAGCTTGTCGTACTTGTCGAGGATCGACTGCTTCTCCGGTGGGATCACCACGTCGTTCTTGGAGATCGTGATCCCGGCCTGGGTCGCGTACTTGAAGCCGAGGTCCTTGAACGCGTCGAGCACGAGCGAGATCGTGGTCGCACCGTAGGTCTGAACGAGCGCGTCGATCAGACGGGTGGTGTCGCGCTTCTTCATCGACTGGTTCACGAACACGTACTTGGACGCGTCGAACTGATCGCCCAGGGCCTCTGACAGCGCCCGCTCGATGCGGTCGTTGTAGATGATCCGCCCGACCGTGGTCAGCACATGGCCACCCTCGCGCCCGAACGGACGGAACTCGCCGATGTCGTGCAGCTTCACGACGCCGGCCTCGTAGGAGAGCTCTGCCTCTTGGGCGGTGCGGAACACGTGCGGACGCGGCTCGTAGGTGGCGCGGTCGATCTTCGCCAGCTCGTCCGCTTCCGGCCCATAGGTGAGGTAGTAGGCGCCCAGGATCATGTCCTGGGTCGGGGTGGCCAGCGGCGCCCCGTGAGCCGGGCTGAGGATGTTGTTGGAGGAGAGCATCAGGATGCGCGCCTCCGCCTGGGCCTCGGCCGACAGCGGCAGATGGACAGCCATCTGGTCGCCGTCGAAGTCGGCGTTGAATGCGTGGCAGACAAGCGGGTGCACCTGGATCGCCTTGCCCTCGACCAGGAGCGGTTCGAATGCCTGGATGCCGAGACGGTGAAGCGTGGGTGCGCGGTTGAGCAAGACCGGGTGCTCGTGGATTACCTCCTCGAGCACATCCCAGACCTCGCCGATCATCGAGTCGACCATCTTCTTGGCCGCCTTGATGTTCTGCGCGGACTTGCGCTCCACCAGCCGGGCCATGATGAACGGCTTGAACAGCTCGAGCGCCATGATCTTCGGCAGGCCGCACTGGTGCAGTTTCAGGTAGGGACCGGCCACGATCACCGAGCGTCCGGAGTAGTCCACACGCTTGCCGAGCAGGTTCTGACGGAAGCGCCCCTGCTTGCCCTTGAGCATGTCCGAGAGCGACTTCAGCGGACGGTTGCCCGGCCCCGTGACCGGACGCCCGCGGCGGCCGTTGTCAAACAGCGCGTCAACGGCCTCCTGGAGCATGCGCTTCTCGTTGTTGACGATGATCTCGGGCGCGCCGAGGTCGAGCAGCCGCTTGAGGCGGTTGTTGCGGTTGATCACGCGACGGTAGAGGTCGTTGAGGTCAGAGGTGGCAAAGCGACCACCGTCGAGCTGGACCATCGGGCGCAGCTCCGGCGGGATCACCGGCACCGCGTCGAGCACCATCATCTCCGGCTTGTTGCCGGACTGGATGAAGGCGCTGACCACCTTCAGGCGCTTGACTGCACGCGCCTGCTTCTGGCCCTTGCCGGTCTTGACCTGCTCCTCGAGTTCGGTTCGTTCCGCCTCGAGATCGACCTGCTGGAGCAGGTCGCGGATCGCCTCGGCGCCCATGCCTCCGCGGAAGTATTCGCCGAAGCCGTAGGAGGAGCCAAAGCGCTCCTTGAGCTCGCGAAAGGTGGTCTCGTCGTGCTCGATCTGCTTGGCGTCCATCGTCTTGAAGAGCTCCCAGACGTTGCGCATCCGCTCGGCCCCGTCCTCGACGTAGGCTTCGGTGTCGGCGATATCGGCCTCGAAGGTCTTGTTCAGCTCCTTGATCAGCTTCTCGCGTTCCTCGTCGGAGATCTTCGAGAGGTTGAGGTCCAGCGAGTCGGCCCACAGGTGGTCTTCGTCGTTGAAGGACGTCTGCTTGCCGGTCTGCAGGTACTTCTCGCGGCGACCCAGTGACTCGCGCAGTTCGAGCACGCGCTCCTCCAGCTCGGCGGCGTAGGAGTCGAGGACCTTGTTGACCTCCTTCTCGAGCGAGTCGAGATCCTTCGCACGGGCCTCATCGTCGACCCAGGTGACGATCGAAGCGGCGAAGTAGAGAACCTTCTCGAGCTCCTTGGGCGCCATGTCGAGCAGGTAGCCGATGCGGCTGGGGACGCCCTTGAAGAACCAGATGTGGCTGACCGGGGCAGCCAGGTCGACGTGGCCCATGCGCTCACGACGGACCTTCGAGCGCGTGACCTCGACGCCGCAACGCTCGCACACGATGCCCTTGTAACGGACGCGCTTGTACTTGCCGCAGTAGCACTCCCAGTCCTTGGTGGGACCGAAGATGCGCTCGCAGAAGAGCCCATCCTTCTCCGGCTTGAGCGTGCGGTAGTTGATTGTCTCGGGCTTGGTCACCTCACCGGAGCTCCAAGAGCGGATCTGCTTGGAGGAGGCGAGGCTGATCTCGATGGCGTCGAAGTTGTTTATGTCGATCATCTGGAAGCGCTTTCGCTCGCGGGTGAAACGGGGTGCGATGGGTTCAGCTCGGATGCTGAACCCCGGGCCTCTTCGCCACCGCCCGTCCGGTGGCGCAGCCCGGGTTTGACCTCCCGCCGACGTGAGCGGAAGGTCTGCGTGCGGCTTACGTCTCACTCTCCTCCGCCGACGGGTCTGGCACTTCCTCGACGGCGCCGTCGAGATCGTCAAGACCGAGACCCTCCTCGACCAGATCGCCGATCTCTATCTCCGTGTCGGTGTCGCCCTCATCGAGCTCGTCCTCGACCTCTACAGAGGCGTCGGCCTCGGCCACGGGAGCGGAGCCGTTGGACTCCTGCTCGGCCTCGGCCACATCGCTGTTGAGCTCACCGGTCGGGGCACGCACACCGGAGAGGTCGATGCCCAGCTCCTCGGCTGCGCGCAGCAGGTCGTCGTCTTCGTCGCGCAGCTCAGCATGCTGCCCCTCCTCGGAGACCACGCCGACGTCGAGCGCCAGCGACTGCATCTCCTTGAGCAGCACCTTGAACGACTCGGGAATGCTCGGCTCGGCGATGTTCTCGCCCTTGACGATCGCCTCGTAGGCCTTCACCCGTCCGACCGTGTCGTCTGACTTGATGGTGAGCATCTCCTGAAGGGTGTAGGCGGCCCCGAATGCCTCCAGGGCCCACACCTCCATCTCGCCGAAGCGCTGACCGCCGAACTGCGCCTTGCCTCCCAGCGGCTGCTGGGTGACGAGCGAGTAGGGGCCCGTGGAGCGTGCGTGGATCTTGTCGTCCACGAGGTGCAGGAGCTTGAGGATGTACATGTAGCCCACGGTGACCTGCTCGGCGAACGGCTCGCCGCTGCGACCGTTGAACAGGGTCATCTTGCCCGAGGCCTGCTCACCGACGCGACGGGACTTGTCGATGTCCATGCGGATACGGCCCTCGTGCGCGTCCTGCCACTTGACCAGGGCGGTGTCCACGTCTTCGACGGTCGCCCCGTCGAACACCGGCGTGGACACGTACACGCGGCGCTTGCCGCCGTTGGCATCGGCTTCCTTGTAAGCCTCGGTGCCGTCGTCATACCAACCCTGCGCGGCAGCCCAACCGAGATGGGTCTCGAGGATCTGCCCGACGTTCATGCGGCTCGGCACGCCGAGCGGATTGAGGATCACGTCGACCGGGGTGCCGTCCTCGAGGAACGGCATGTCCTGCTGGTCGACGATCTTCGAGATGACACCCTTGTTGCCGTGGCGGCCCGCGAGCTTGTCGCCCTCGGAGATCTTGCGCTTCTTGGCCACGAACACGCGCACGAGGTCGTTGACGCCCGGGGGCAGATCGTCGCCCTCGTCGCGGCTGAAGGTCATCACGTCGATCACGACGCCACCCTCGCCGTGGGGCACCTTCAGCGAGGTGTCGCGCACCTCACGGGCCTTCTCCTTGAAGATGGCCCGGATCAGCTTCTCCTCGGCGGTCAGCTCGGTCTCGCCCTTGGGCGTGACCTTGCCGACGAGCAGGTCGCCCGAAGCGACCTCAGCGCCGACGCGCACGATGCCGCGGTCGTCGAGGTTTCGCAGCGACTCCTCCGAGCGGTTGGGGATGTCGCGTGTGATCTCCTCGTCGCCCAGCTTCGTGGTGCGGGCATCGATCTCGTACTCCTCGATGTGGATCGAGGTGAGCTCATCGTCCTGCACGAGGCGCTTGGACAGGATGATGGCGTCCTCGAAGTTGTAGCCCTCCCAGGACATGAAGGCGACCATCAGGTTCTTGCCGAGCGCCATCTCGCCCTTGTCGGTCGAGGAGCCGTCGGCCAGGACATCGCCAGCCTTGACCTTCTGGCCGGCGCCCACCTTCGGCTTGTGATGGATCAGGGTGCCTTGGTTGGAGCGCATGAACTTCTGCAGCTCGTACTCGTCCTTGCCCTCGGAGGTCTCGACCACGATCCGATTCGCATCCACGAAGTCGACCGTGCCGCCATTGAGCGCAAGCAGGACGTCGCCCGTGTCAAGGGCGGCGCGGCGCTCCATCCCCGTGCCCACCAGGGGGGCGTCGGTCTTCAGGAGCGGAACCGCCTGGCGCTGCATGTTCGAGCCCATCAGGGCACGGTTGGCGTCATCGTGCTCGAGGAACGGAATCATCGCCGTCGCCACCGACCAGATCTGTTCCGGCGAGACGTCGACGAGGTCGACGTCCTTGGGAGAGACGGTTACATACTGACCCGCCTGGGTCCGGCAAAGGATCTCCTTGTCGAGCAGCTTGCCCGTCTTGGGATCGATCGGCGTGTTGGCCTGAGCGATCAGCTGCTCCTCCTCCTGGTTTGCGTCCAGGCGCACGACTTCCTCAGTCGCAATGCCGTCCTTGACGACCCGGTATGGAGTGGTGACGAACCCGTACTCAGAGACCTCCGCAAAGGAGGAGAGCGAGCCGATCAGGCCGATGTTCGGACCCTCTGGCGTCTCGATCGGGCACATGCGCCCGTAGTGAGTGGGGTGCACGTCGCGGACCTCGATCGGCGCGCGCTCGCGCGTGAGGCCGCCGGCGCCCAGCGCCGAGAGGCGACGCCTGTGGGTGAGGCCGGCAAGCGAATTCGTCTGGTCCATGAACTGCGAGAGCTGGGAGGACCCGAAGAACTCCTTCAGAGCGGCGACCACCGGACGAATGTTGATGATCGTCTGGGGCGTGATCGTGTCGGCGTCCTCGGTGGTAAGGCGCTCGCGCACGACCCGCTCCATGCGGTAGAGACCGATGCGGAAGGCCTCCTGGATCAGCTCGCCGACGGTACGCAGACGGCGGTTGCCGAAGTGCTCGTACTCGTCGAGGTGCTCGTCGACGGGCTCGCGCGGCATGCTCATCGCCTCGGCGGCGTAGTCCTTGATCTCGAACTCAGGCTCCTCGGGCATTCCGAGGCGCTTGGGTAGCGAGACGAGCTCCTTGACGAGCGCCAGGATGTCGTCGTGGGTGAGTGTGCGGGTGTCGATGTCGATGTCGAGGCCCAGACGCGAGTTGAGCTTGTAGCGGCCGACCCGCGTGAGGTCGTAGCGCTTGGGATCGAAGAACAGCTGGTTGAGCAGCGCCTTGGCGTTCTCCACGCTCGGCGGCTCGCCGGGACGCTGCTTCTTGAACAGCTCGATCAGCGCGCCCTCTTCGGTGCGGGTCTGTTCGGTGTCCGCTTCGATCGTGTTGCGGATGTAGTGCGAGTTCTCGAACAGCCGCAGGATCTCCTCATCGGTGGCGTAGCCCATCGCGCGCAGGAGCACCGTGACGGGCAGCTTGCGCTTGCGATCGATGCGTACGAAGACCTTGCCCTTCTTGTCGATCTCGAGCTCCAGCCAGGAGCCACGAGCGGGCATCAGGTTGGCGATGAAGACCTGCTTCTCACGGTCCTTGGGCTCCATCAGATAGGCGCCCGGCGAGCGCACGAGCTGAGTCACGACCACGCGCTCGGTGCCGTTGATGACAAAGGTTCCACGCTCGGTCATCCAGGGGAAGTCGCCCATGAAGACCGACTGCTCGCGGATCTCGCCCGTCTCACGGTTGATGAAGGCAACGGTAACCGTCAGCGGGCGGGCATAGGTCAGATCCTTCTCGCGGCATTGCTCGAGCGAGGCGACCGGCTCGTCGAAGACGAACTCGCCGAACTGAACAGCGAGGTTGCCGGTGTAGTCCTCGATCGGGGAGATGTCGTCGATCGTCTCCCGCAGACCGCCCTTCTCAGGGTCGGTGAGCCACAGGAACGAGCGGCGCTGGATATCGATGAGGTTGGGTACGTCGACAGACTTGTTCAGACGCGCGAAGGACCGGCGCGTCCGGAGAGCATCAACAGCAGCCAAGAAATGACTCCTTCGGAGGGCGAGAAACGGGCAGAGGCGGGCGCAAACGCGCGACCATCAAAGATAGCACAGACTATCTGCGCCCTCAAGTGGGGCAGCCAGCGCTCACGGACCCCACCCCTTGACGACCGCGTATGTGGCGCGGCGTCGCATCGCTTTGGGTGGCTACGGCTATCGGCCAGCGGGCGGGATTGTACCGGACATGCAGCCTATTTGCGAGAATCGCCAGGCCCGAGAGAAACCCTAATGCTCCAGCTCCGTATCGTCCCGGGGCAACCCCTGCTAGGTCATCTCGCTATCGAATAGAGCATCGATCTTCCAAGAGCTGCCTTCGCGCTCGACCAGGATCTCACTTTCAGGCACCCGCCTGAAGCCGAGCACTGCCAAACCAAGGTTGCCCTTGGCGTGCACGCTAATCACCACCATTGTTGGGACATCGTCGGCAACAATGTGACTGTGCTGCTGCTTGAAAAGCACTGATATCGCTGCCGGGCAGGTCTTACCGCCACCGCCAACGCCTTCCGCCAACCCGGTGGCAAGACTGGAATAGAGGAGCTGACAAGCTGCCTGCCCATCCTCCGCAGCAGCGGCCGCATAGTACTTCCTGATAACAGCCGTCACTGCCCGGGTGTCCGCTTCGCTCGCCTCGCCACCGTAGGCGGCCAAGACAGGGACGTCGTCGCTTAGGCGACTATCAGGATGGCTGCTGTCATCGGTGTCCTTGTCCCCATCGCCTTTAAGAAAGCCGCCGGACGGAGCTGTCGTCAAGGTCTGCGATAGGGCAGCCGCACCTGACTTCGTGCGAGAGGTAGCAGACGAGGACGTGCTATCGCTCGATCCCCCGCACGCCGTCAGTCCGATAGCCAGTACGAACGCAGTAGCCAACGCCGCTGTCATATGGAGTGATCCCCTCCCGATTTCCAAGCTCAAAGAAGCCGACGGTAGCAAGGATCCAATTATCGGGACTTGTGTGAATCTGAAAACGACCCGTTAGGTCGTACTTCCTTTGAAGAGCGCGCAAGCAGCCGGGCGGATGCCCGGCTGCCATGGAGCTTGAGTCAGTTTGCCCGCAGCGACTTGGTCCCTACTTCAACTCCACGCTGCCGCCTGCCTCCTCGAGTTCGGCCTTGAGCTTGTCGGCCTCCTCGCGCTCGATGCCCTCCTTCACCGGCTTGGGGGCCTCGTCCACGAGCGCCTTCGCCTCCTTCAGACCGAGGCCTGTGGCGGAGCGCACGACCTTGATCACCTGGATCTTCTTGTCGCCCGCCGCGGTGAGGATCACGTCGACCGTGGTGGGGCCCTCGTCCTCGGCGCCCGCGTCGCCTCCACCGCCGCCGGCAACTGCCGCGGCGGGGGCTGCCACCGCTGCCGCCGACACTCCGAACTCCTCCTCGAGCGCCTTGATCCGCTCGGCGAGCTCGAGCACTGAGATGCCCTTCAGCTCCTCGATCCACTCCTGTGTGCTTGCTGCCATCGGTCAGTCCTCCTTGGTCGCTTCGGCGCTTTCGGTCTGCTCTTGCGCCGAAGCGTCCGCCTGGTTGTCGTCTTCTGCCGGCTCAACCGCCGGCTCAGCTTGGTCTGCAGCGGAGGCCTCCTCGGTGGGGGCCTCCTCCTGGGTCTCGGGCGCCCCGGCAGATGCCTGCTCTGCCTCAGCCGGCTCGGCGACCTCAACAGATGCCTCCGCCTCAGCCGACTCGGCTGCCGGCTCCTCGGCCTCAGCCGGCTCGGCTGCCGATTCCTCGGCCTGCGCGGACTCTGCCGCCGGCGCTGCCGACTCCTCGGCCTGAGCGGGCTCCTCGGCGGGCGCCGCCGGCTCCTCCACGGCCGGGGCCGCCGCGGCCGAGGGCTCGCCTGCGGGGATCTCGCCAGACTCCTTCTTCTCCCGCACCTGGCCGAGCGCCACGGCGAGGCCGCTCACCAGCGCGCTGAGCGTGCGCACGAGGCCGGACACCGGCGAGGCGACGATCCCGACGAGCTGGCCGTAGAGCACTTCCCTGGAGGGCAGGCGCGAGATCGCGCGAATCTGATCGGCGTCGAGCACATCGCCGTCCATCAGACCGCCCTTGAATGGGAGCAGCTGCGTGGCACGCGCCTGGTCGGCGATCGCCTTGGCCGCCATGGCCGCGTCGCCGCGTACGAAGGTAAGGGCGGTGGGACCTGACAGAAGCGTCTTCAGGGACTCGGCCCCCACCTGGTCGGCCGCGCGTTCGGTCAGCGAGTTCTTGACCACCCGGAAGGTGGCGTCGGCGTCGCGCAGCTTGGAACGCAACTCGGCTACCTGGGACACCGAAATGCCCCGGTAGTCCACGGCGAAGACGGCCTCGGAGCTGTCGATCTCCGTTGCAAGCGCCTCTATCGTCGCTGCCTTCTGCTCTCGGTTCATCTCATCCCTTGCTCTCTTGAAGAAACTCATGCGCCCGCATGCAGGGGGGCGCCGAGAGCGGGGGTTGAACCGCTTTCGCTCGCTCCACCTGCCCCGGTCTTCTCCGCCGTGGCGGCGCCGGGGGTCTCGGGCGGTGAGCCGTTATTAAATCAGGCTGCTGCCGCCTCTTCCACGATGTCGCGAGTGCGGGTCGGGTCGACCTTCACGCCGGGCCCCATCGTGGAGGTCATTGTGATCGAGCGCAGGTAGCGACCCTTCGTGGCCGACGGCTTGGCGCGAATCAACTCTTCGACCACCGCTGCATAGTTCTCGAGCAGAAGCCGCTCGTCGAAGCTCGCCTTGCCGATCACCATGTGCACGATCGCGGTGCGATCCGTGCGGTACTCGACCTTGCCCGACTTGGAGTCCTCGACCGCTTTCGCCACGTCCATCGTGACCGTGCCGACCTTCGGGTTCGGCATCTTGCCGGATGGTCCGAGGATGCGCCCGAGCCGACCGACCACCGACATCAGATCGGGAGTCGCGATCGCGACGTCGAAGTCATCGAAACCGTCCTCCTCGATGCGCTTGGCAAGATCCTCCGCGCCAACCACGTCGGCGCCCGCCTGCTCGGCTTCGCGAGCCTTCTCGCCCTGGGCGAACACGATGATCTTCACGTTCTTGCCGAGCCCGTTCGGAAGCGCGATCGTACCGCGCAGCTGCTCGTCGGCGTGACGCACGTTCAGGCCGGTGCGCACGTGAATCTCGACCGACTCGTCGAATTTCGCGCGGGCGAGGCTCTTCACCAGGGCAACCGCCTCGGCGGGCTCGTGCTCGCGGTCGCGGTCGACCTTCTCCAGAGCCTCCTGATATGCGCGTCCGTGGGAGCTCATGAAGCGACCTCCACGCCCATCGAGCGGGCGGTGCCGGCGATGATCTTGACCGCCTGGTCGACATCGTGGGCGTTCAGGTCGGCGAGCTTGCGCTCGGCGATCTCCCGCAGCTGGGCGTCGGTGATCTTGCCGACCTTGTTGCGGTTGGGCTCACCGGAGCCCTTCTCCAGTTTGAGCGCCTGACGGATCAGCACGGCCGCCGGCGGGGTCTTCGTGACGAACGTGAACGAGCGGTCCTCGTACACGGTGATGACCACCGGGATGATCGTGCCCGTATCGCTGAGCGTCTGCGCGTTGAAGGCCTTGCAGAACTCCATGATGTTGATGCCGTGCTGACCCAGGGCAGGGCCGACCGGCGGAGCCGGGCTTGCCTGCCCGCCGCGCGCTTGCAGCTTGATCGTTGTCAAAACCTTCTTGGCCATGTCTATCCCGCGCCTTAGAGCTTCTTCACTTGGTCGAAGCCCACCTCTACCGGTGTCTCGCGACCAAAGATTGATACCAGGACCTTGAGCTTGGCAGCGTCGTCGTTGATCTCGGAGATCTCTCCAGAGAAATCCGACAGCGGCCCGGAGACCACCTTGACCGTCTCTCCGATCGCGAACTGGGCACGAGTGCGAGGGGCGGTCGCCACCTCCTTGTGAAGCAGCCGGTCGACCTCGATCTGGGTGAGCGGCACCGGCTCCTGGGAGGATCCCACGAAGCCTGTAACCCCGGGCGTGCCCTTGACCACGCCCCAGGAGTCCTCGTTGAGCTCCATGTTGACGAGCACATAGCCCGGCATCGTGCGCTTCTCGACGGTGATCTTCTGGTTGTCCTTCATCTCCGAGACGGACTCGGTGGGAACGACGACGTTGCGCACGGCGCGCTGTTGATTCAGCGATACGACGCGGTGCTCGAGATTGTGCTTGACCTTGTTCTCGTGACCGGAGTAGGTGTTGACGACATACCAACGAAACATTCAGCTTCCTGACAGCTTCAATGGGTGGACAAGACAGAGCAAGACTGGGTGAGCTACAAAGGCGGGGCGTGGAACGGGGACCGTATCGCGCTTAGCGCCCTGGCGTCCTATGACCGCGCAGGTCAAGGACGCAGAGAGCGCCGTGTGCTCCGCACAAAGGCGAGCGAAGACGCCGACAAGCGCAGATCATCAGACGTCAGAGAATGAAGTTTACGATCTTTTGGGCCACCCAGTCGGCGGCGCCGAGATAGAGGCCCGCGACGGCGACGAAGCCGAGCACAACCGTGGTGGCCTGTGTGACGTGACGGCGGTCAGGCCACTGCACCCGCTGAAGCTCGGCCCAGCTGGCACGCAGGAAGGCGATGGCGCGGTTGTGGACCGGCCGATCGGCCTGGCGGGCCGGCAGCTGAGAATCGGGAGCCGCGTCTTCGCCGAACGCCCGCTCGACCGAAGGGTCGCCTCCCCGGCGACCGCCGCCACCAGTCCTCGCCGGGACCAGCTCGGTCGGCTCAATCTCGCGGGCACCCTCGCCATTCTGCTCGACCGGAACTCCGCCGGCGCCGCGGATGAGCGCGGCATCGAACTCGTCGACGTCTCCGGTGTGGGACAGAGCCCCTGGGAGATCGGCCCGCACGGGCCCGTTCTGCGAAGGGACGGATGCACCCTCGCGTACGGGCCTCCGACGGCGTTGCCTTGCGCGCTTGTTGCGGTCACGGGCCACAGCAGCGCTCCCGCGCTAGCGAGTCTCCCGGTGGCTGGTGTGCCGACGGCACCAGCGACAGTACTTGCGCAGCGTCACCCGATCGGGAGTGTTGCGCTTGCTCTTGTTTGTTTGGTAGTTGCGATGCTTGCACTCCTCGCAGGCGAGGGTGATAGCTATTCGAACATCTCCGCGAGCCATAAGTTAGAGATCCCTGCGTGGTTGTCGACGGCGACGCCGGGCGAAAGAAAACCCCGCCCAGGCGCGAGGTGCTGCGAAGTCTAGCGCGGCTTGAGCCTCAACGCAGCCGACTACCGACAGGAGCCCCGTCAGGCGACCGAGTGCTCGATGTAGCCAAGCCGCTCGATCTCGATCCGCACCACGTCTCCCGAGGCGAGATAGGTCGCCGGATCGAGGCCCATGCCCACCCCGCTCGGGGTTCCCGTGAGGATCAGATCACCAGGCTTCAGCACGCATGTCTGGGAAATGAAGGCCACCAGCTCGGGGATCTTGAAGATCAGGTTCGATGTGCTGGAGTCCTGGCGCAGCTCCCCGTTGACCCAGGTGCGCAGCCACAGCCCGTGCGGGTCGGAGACATCCTCCACCGTGGTGATCCACGGGCCATACGGACAGAAATCGTCGGCGCCCTTCGCGCGGGTCCACTGCGCCTCGCGCTTTTGCAGATCGCGAGCGGTCAGATCATCCGCCACCGCGTATCCGGCCACCCGACCGCCCGCTCCCATCACGAGGGCGAGCTCGCCCTCGTAGTCCAGGCGCTTGACCACCTCGGGACAGCGCACGGATGCGCCCGGCGCCGCCGCCGAGGCGGGAAGCTTCGTGAACACCAGCGGCGCCTCGGGCGGAGTGACGCCCATCTCGGCGACGTGGTCCGCATAGTTCAGCCCGATCCCAAAGATCGCCCGAGGTCGGGGCACGGGCGCAAGCAGGGTCACCTCCGCGAGCGCGAACGACGGGCCATCGGAGACCGACCCTCCAGGATCGCCCAGGCGATCAAGCACCGTCGTGCGCTCCTCGGCGAACGCCACCACCCGGTCTCCCCGCACCTCCCCCGCCCGGGGAGTGGCGCCGTCGGGTGGTAGGAACGTGGCGAGGCGCATCTTCGCGCAAAGCCTATAGCCGCCGAGGTCTCGTGCGCACCGCGAGAGACAGGGAACCTTCCGAGCAGGCGCCAGCGCTACTCGTAGAGCGTGAGCGTCGCGAGGATCACATACAGCGCCACCAGCGCCCACCCCTCGAACGCAGCCGCCTCGCCGTCCGCGGTGACCTGCCACATGGCAAGCGCCATCACCAGGAACGCGCCGATGTATACCGGCGCGAGCGCGAACGTCAGAGTGGTGGCCAGCAGGAAGGAGATCAGCACCAGCAGCGGATACAGGAACGCCGCGATCTGGGCGACCGAGTTCTTCACCACCGAGATCGCCAGGTCCGAGCGCCCCTTCCAGGCCAGCACGAGCCCGGCCGTGTTCTCCACCGCGTTGCCCGCGATCGCCACGATCATAAGGCCGGCGAACGCCTGAGAGATGTGCAGCTGCACGATTGCCGGCGAGAGGGCGTCCACGAACCAGTCCGACACGAACGCCGAGGCGATCCCGGCGGTAAACAGCAGCACCAGCGTGAGCCTCAGCGAGAGCCTGGGACCGTCTTCCGCCATCCCGGCGCCCGCCGCCCGGACCGCGCCCCCGTATGAGGCCGAGTCAGGGCTCTCGCCCTGGGACCCGCCGAGCACGCCGCCCTCAGCTCCCTGCACGCCCCGGGCGCCCTCCGCGCCCTCCGCGCCCGGGAGCGTGTCAGCACGCAGATAGGGGATCACCCAGGCGAGATACACCACCAGCAGGCTCACCGCGCCCACTGCCGAGATCGTCTTGACGTGATGGCTGGCGGGATCGTGGGAGCTGAGCGAGAGCCCGAGCAGCACGATCACGAACACCGCCACCAGCAGCAGCGTGGCGGTGTCTCGCGGGAGGCGATGGGAGAAGCGCATGATCCCGTCCGGCGCCCGCCGGGCGCCCACCACGATCACGAGCCCAAGCACCAGCATCGCGTTGGCGAACACCGACCCGATGATCGCCGTCTGGGCAACCACCAGCTCGCCCTTCTGCAGCGCGAACACGACCACGAACAGCTCCGGCAGGTTGCCAAGCGTCGACTGGAGCATCCCCGTGATCGCCGGCCCGAAGCGTTCGCCAAGCTGCTCGGTGGCAAACGACACCACCCACGCCAGCCCGGCAAGCGCGAGCGTCGCGATCGCAAAGCGCGGGACCGCCGCCCAGGTCTGATGGTTGGCCACCCCGGCAAGCGCTGCAAGGAGCGCGATCAGGGACAGCATGATGCGCTCGAGCGCCGTCAAACGAGCCATGTTGACCCGCCGAGAATAGTGGCTGCCGCGGCACTCTCAGAGTCGCGAGAACGCCCCGGCCGGCTCCGCCGGCCCATCCCCCAAAAGACAGCCGCCCGAACAGGGCGAAGCCAGGTGACTCAGTGGCTGTCGAGCACGCGGTCGATCAGACCGTACTCGAGCGCCTGCTCGGCGCTGAAGAAGCGGTCGCGCTCCATGTCCTCGCGCACCTGCTCCTTTGAGAGTCCTGTGTTTTCCGCGTAGATCTCATCGAGGCGGGCCCTGATCGAAAGGATCTCCCGGGCATGGATCTCGATGTCGGTGGACTGCCCTTCAAAGCCGGCCGAGGGCTGGTGGATCAGGATGCGCGAGTTCGGCAGCGCCGCCCGCTTGCCCTTCGTGCCGCCCGCCAGCAGCAGCGAGCCCATCGACATGGCCACCCCCACGCACATCGTGTGGATGTCCGGCTTGACGAACCGCATCGTGTCGTAGATCGCAAGTCCCGAGTAGACGCTCCCGCCGGGGGAGTTGATGTAGATCGAGATGTCCTTTTCGGGATCCTGGGACTCGAGGTGCAAGAGCTGCGCCACCACGAGGTTGGCCACCTGATCTTCGATCGGGGTGCCCAGGAAGATGATCCGCTCGTTGAGCAGCCTGGAGAAGATGTCGAACTCGCGCTCGCCCCTGGCGGTGCGCTCTATGACCATCGGAATCAGCGGCATCGGGCACACCCTATCGATCGGAGCCCCGCGTCCCCGGGTGAGACGCTGCGGCCGTCCCTGTCAGCCCCAGACGCCGCCGCTCCTCGCGGTGGACATAATGGTCCTCGAGATGGTCCCCCTGAACCTCCCCAACGTGCTGACGGTGCTGCGCATCATGCTGGTGCCGGTCCTGGTGGTGGCGCTGCTCGGCAACACCCCTTCTGGGGACGTGCTGGCAGCCGTCGTGTTCGCGCTCGCCTCACTGACCGACTTCATCGACGGCTACCTCGCCCGCGCACGGGACTCGATCACGACTTTCGGCAAGCTCATGGACCCGCTCGCCGACAAGCTGCTGATCGTCGGCGCGCTGCTCTCGCTGGTGTCGCTGCACCGCCTGGAAGGCTGGGTCGCGATGGTGATCATCGCCCGCGAGCTGGCGGTGACGATGCTGCGGATGAACGCCACCCAGTCGGGGATCGTGATCGAAGCGTCGATGTTCGGCAAGGTCAAGACCTGCATTCAGATCGCCGCGATACTCGCGGTGATCGCCGTGCACGAATCGACCCTTTGGGTGTCCCTGCTCGTCTACCTGATGGTCGCGGTCACCGTGCTGTCGGGCCTTGACTACTTCCGCCGAGCCACTCGTCCAGCGTCGTCTGATGCGACGCCGGCTGCCCCGCCGCCATCTCGTGGCGCAACTCGCACATGAGCCCATGGCGCTCGGCCACCACGTTGTGCTGGTGGATCGTCTCCAGATTCTCCTGACGGGCTGAGATGAAGCTGCCGTCGTCGAGCTCGTTGAACCTGCCCACCACACCGGCGACCATCTCACGCACGCAGTCCTCCACGAAGCGCGGCCGGCGGTGGGCCTTCTCCACCACCTCCACCTCATCGGCGCGCTTCATCAGCTCGTAGATCTCCGAGGACATCGAGCCCTCCACGATCTCGAGCAGCGCCGAGGCGTCGATCTCCGCGTCGCACTCCTCCAGGCACCCCACGTGCAGCGTGCCGAGGCCACGCTGGTTGTGGGTCGCGACGGGAACGTGCTCGAAGACCCGCTCGATCTGCTCCTCGCTGAAGTCATCGGCCTGCAGGCGCCTACGCGCGCGCGCAGCCACCAGCTCCTGGGCGCAGGGGCACGCGGTGATGCCCGTCGCCGAGACCCCCACCATCCGGCGCGTGCCTCCCGGCAGCGCCACAGCGCGACCGTAGAGCGTGTAGATCTCCTGCGTGACCACGCCCGACACCGGGGCCGGCTTGTGCTCGGGATAGCGCGCAGCGATCGTGACCTCCGCCCGCTCTGCCCCCTGGCGCTCCCGCACCAGCTCCGCGATGTGCTTTGCAAGCGTCTCCGCCCGGAACGGGGACTCTTTGAGGACCACCTCGCCGATCGCCTCGTTGACGACCTCCTCGAAGCGAGACATGTGGGCGCCCTTCTGGTCTGAGCTGAGGTCCACAAAGCACTCCAGGCGCGCGAAGAACAGCTCCTCGCGCACACGGATGACCTTCTCCACACCGGTGACCCCCACCCGCGAGAGCCCCACCGGCACCGACGGCCGCCGGGCCTGCACATCGTCGCCGACGGCCCGCTTTGCAAGCGATGGAGTGGAGTGCGTAGTGGTGGGCACCTCGCGGCAAGACTAGCGCCCCGGTCGCCGATCCCTGGAGCCGGCGCGAACAGCCCCAACATCTGGTATCACTCGCACTGGCTCATGCTCGCCGAGGGTGTGGATCGGGATCGGGGCCACAACAGCGCAGGAGGCGCAAAGACTGCCAATGCCAAACGGAATCGCATAGGAGGCTAGTAGTCAGGTAAGGGGAGGTCGGAGCAAGGCTTCGCTCCGACGGGGTGTCGCATGGATCCTGGGGGGTCCTGAGGTGAGTAACAACACTGAGGGGTTGCTGTTGGCCACGGAGACCTCCGTGGTCGAGCTGGAGGAGGTTCAGGCGGGGATCGCCGAGGGCAGGGAAAACGGGTTTCTCACCGCGACTGCTCTCACTTCGATCGTGGAGGAGGCCGACCTGAGCAGCGAGCAGGCGCAGGATCTGCTCAGCTATCTGGAGGAGCACGGCATCGAGATCGTCGCCTCGGAGGGCGCGAAGGTCGAGACGAGCACACTCGCCGAGACCTTTGAGTCCGAGGAGGAAGATCCAGAGCCCGTCGAGCGGGAGGACGATCCGCTCGAAGCGGAAGAGAGCGAAGAAGACAGCGAGGTCGACCATCTCGCTCTGCGTGCCCGCTTGGAGGAGATGCGCAAGACAGAGGTCGACCTGAGCGTCGAGCCGAGCGTGGACTCGCTGCGCCTCTATCTGCGGTCGATCGGCCGTGTGCCGCTGCTCACCGCCGAGGAGGAGGTGTGCCTGGCCAAGCGCATCGAACGCGGTGACGTGGCCGCCAAGCAGCACATGATCGAGGCGAACCTGCGCCTGGTCGTTTCGATCGCCAAGGGCTATCTGGGGCGTGGGATGAACTTCCTCGACCTGATCCAGGAGGGCTCCCTGGGCCTGATCCGGGCGGTGGAGAAGTTCGACTATCGCCGCGGCTACAAGTTCTCCACCTATGCCACCTGGTGGATCCGCCAGGCTGTCACCCGCGCGATCGCGGACAAGGGCCGCACGATCCGGATTCCCGTGCACATGGTGGAGCGCCTGAACAAGGTGGTCTATGCCGAGCGCGCGCTGATCCAGCAGCTGGGCAGAGACCCCTCACCGGCCGAGATAGCCGCCGAGCTCGAGTGCTCGGCGCGTGAGGTGCGCGAGGTGCTGCGCATGGCCCAGCAGCCGGTGTCGCTCGAGAAGCCCGTCGGCGACGAGGAGGACTCGGCGCTGGCCGATTTCATCGAGGACGCCACCGCGGAGTCGCCGTTCGAGGTCGCCTCCCACGCCCTGCGCAGGCAGAGCGTCAAGCGAGTGCTCGCCTCCCTGCCGCGACGCGAGCGCGAGGTGCTTGAAATGCGCTACGGCATCAACGGGGACCGCGTGCGCACGCTCGACGAGGTCGGCAGGGCGTTCAACATAACTCGCGAGCGCGTCCGCCAGATCGAGAGCCGCACCCTCAAGAAGCTCCAGGCTTTACCTGAGGCCCAGGAGCTTCGCGAGGCCA
>DATHPT010000386.1:0-4277 GCA_035483615.1 Solirubrobacteraceae bacterium
TCGCCGATCGACGGCTGTGAGGTGGTCGGCAGGTCTGGGTCGGTGCGCAACCGCTCATAGAAGGCATCGAAACTGTGGAGCTCGCTCTCACGCTGGGGCTGACCCTGCCAGCCGACGTACAGGCTGACCTGTTGGATGCCCTCACTGTCCGCGAGCTCGCGCGGGAGATAGCAGGTGGTATCGGTGACGATCGCTACTTGTGTCATGCGGCGCGAGGACCCTACCGCAAGGCAGGGTCCCAGCCCTCAGCCGAGACGATTCTCGATCTGTGTGAGTCCTGCCGGCTGCGCCTCGGCGGCTACTGGCTGCGCGGGTGCGCCCGCTTGCTCGGGCAGTCCGAGCGCGTCGGCAAGCTCGCCCGACTCGTACATCTCGGTGACGATGTCACAGCCACCGATCAGCTCGCCGCGAGAAAACAGCTGAGGGATCGTCGGCCAGCCCGAGATCGCCGAGAGCTCCTGGCGGATGCGCGGGTCGGGCAGGATGTCCACGGCCGCAAACGGCGCCTCCAGCGATTGCAGCATCGCGACCGTGCGCGCCGAGAAGCCGCACGCAGGCGCCTCGGGGGTGCCCTTCATGAACAGGATCGTGTCGTGCTCGCCGATCGCCTCGGCAATCGCATCGCGGATGGGGTTGGACTCGCTGCTGGACATGGCTGGCTCCTGGCTTTCGTGGTCCTATGTCGCGGCCGGTGCGGCACGCTGCTCACCGGTGGCTGTTGCGTCTGTCCTCTCGGCGGCGGCATCCGTTCTCTCGGCGGCCGTGGCACCCGACTCCCCCTGTACCTGCGTCTTCAGCGAAAGCGCGTGGATCGCGCCGCCGATCTCATCGCCGAACACGCCGTAGACGAGCTTGTGCTGCTCGATGCGGCTACGTCCCGCAAAGGCCGAGGAGGTGACGGTCGCGCGAAAGTGGTCGCCGCCTCCCGTGTAGTCCTCCACGTCGGCCTGCGCCCCCGGGATGGAGGCCTCGATGCGCTGCTTGATCTCCTCGGCGGTGGGCACTGTTCTCCTAGGTTAGCCCAACCAGGAGCGACGCTATACTTTGGAAAGCGATGATCTCGATAACGGACAAGGGTGCTGAGAAGGTTCACGAGTTTCTGGACGCTCAGCAAGCCGACGTGACGCTCGCCGGGCTGCGTGTGGGCGTGCGCGGAGGTGGCTGCTCGGGCTTTCAGTACCAGCTCGCCTTCGACGAGCAGCGCGATAACGACGTCGTCTTCGAGAGCCACGGGCTGAAGCTGCTCGTGGACAACGAGAGTCTGCAGTTCGTGCGCGGCTCGACGATCGACTACGAGGAGAGCCTGCAAGGAGCGGGCTTCAAAGTGGAGAACCCGAACGTGGTTGCTGCCTGCGGCTGTGGTTCCTCGTTCAGGGTCGCCGAGGAGGAGCAGGTCTCCGCGGTCTGACGGTCGGGAGCGGCGTGAGGCTGCCATCCCGAGCATAGTGTCACGGCAGGGCAGCGATCCGAATGCCCTGCGTTTCGAAGCCCTCTCTGACTTCTGAGAGCTCGAAGACGTCATCGACGCCGAGGACCCCACTGGGTATCCCGTCGGAGTCCGCGCGGTCGAGCAGAACCCTGGCAAAAGTGGCTATCGCGGCTGCGGTCATCACGAAATTCCCCTTGCCGGTGACGGCGCTTGCCCCCAGGCGACGTCCATCGCGCGAGACGCCACAGAGATGGCACTGCGGCTTGGCGACGGTGCTGCGAGCCTGGCGCTCGGAGGTGAGGGTGAGAAGCGAAAGCGGCAGCTTGGAGATCAAGCCCAGAGCATTGAGCGCCATGACCGGGTCGCGCACCCACCGCTCGAGCGTGTATCCGTAGTTACGAACAGGGAGCCTTTCCGCGAGGTTGCCGATGAGCCCGACGGCGGCGTCGGGGTCGGTGAACTGAAGGCAGCGGAGCTTTCCAAAGGGCTCGGGAAAACTGACGATGGCGGTCGGGTGGCGATGGACGCCTGTCAACGCCGGATGGGAGAAGTCTTCGGCCGTGCCCCGTCCGGCAGGCTCGCGCATGGAGAACGTACCTGCGTTTTCCATGCAGTCCGCGTCAGGGTGAGCTGCGAGCAGGTCCTTGAAGACAAGCGAGGTCACCCCCGGCCCCAGACCGACGTCGGTGACCACGAGTCCCTTCGCCTCCTCCCCGAGCGCCTTCAGAGCGAGCCGGTCCTGAGGTGAGAGGATGATCGTGAACATCGTCCTGCCCTCGCTCAGGACGAACCGCTCTGCGGTGCGGGCCCGGTCGTTGACCATCGAGATCACAAGGTCGGCATCGGCGCATGCCTCGGGGATGGAGGCGCGGTCGTCGAGGTCGACCAGCCTGAAGTCATCGGCTTTCTCAGGCCTTCGACCCGCGCGGATGACCTCGAAGCCGACGCGACGCAGCGGCTCGACGCAGAGTCGGCCGAGCGCGCCCTGCGCGCCAATCACCAGCACCCTGGGGGTCTTGCCGCGCACGACGCGGCACCCTACCAGAGGCTCCTGGAGCCTTGTGAGCGGCTAAGGCTCGTTATTCAGCGAGCGCCACAGGTAGCGGCAGGCGAGCGTGCGATGCGGGCGCCAGCGCTCGGCCAGGCGCTCGACCGTCTCGCGGTCTGGGATCTCCTCAAGCGAGTAGGCGCGTTCGATAGCCCGGCGGATGCCCAGATCCCCCGGTGCCAGCACGTCGGGCCGGTGCAGATGGCTCATCAGGAACATGTGCGCTGTCCACTCGCCGATGCCCTTCACGGCCACCAGCTCGGCCAACACCTCATCGTCGGAGAGGTCGTCCAGGCGCTCGAGCTCGAGTTCTCCGGAGAGGATGTGCTCAGCCAGCGAGCGCATGAATCCCACCTTCGAGCGCGACAGGCCCGCGGCGGCTCGAAGCTCTTCCGGATCGTCTGCAAGCACCTGCTCTGGAGTGGGCGGGCGACCGCCGAAGCGCTCGGTCAGCCTGCCGTAGATCGCCGCCCCCGCCTTCACCGAGAGCTGCTGATTGACGACGGCGTGCAGCAACGCCCCATAGTGCTCCTCGGGGTTGGCGCGTTTGCGCGGCGGGCTGGGGAGGACGCCGCACATATCGATCAGCTCGGCAATGATCGGGTCGGATGCGCGCAGCTCCTCGACGGCGGCCTTCTGCGAGGTCGCCCGGCGTTTCACCGGCGCCCTGCGAGTGGCGGACGCCTTGCCTGCCGAAGCGGCCATCGGCTCAGCCCGCACCAAGCGCTGGAGCGTCGAGTGCGATCGGCTCGCCGTCAAGCGCATTCAGGGCGCGCTCCAGCGAGCAGGCGATGCAGGTGAAGCTGGGGGTGTCACGCACCGTGAAGCGCGAGGCCTCGGTCGTGCGCAGACGCTGAACGAGATCGAGGAACGTGCCGACGTCGTCGGTGTCGAACGCGACCACGAACTCCTGGTCGTCGAGGCCGAACGAATAGGTGGTGTGGTTGTCAACGCCCGGGTATTCCCGTCCTACCGTGATGTGCCCCTGCATGATCCGCCAGCGCTCCTCTGCGGGCAGCGCATACCACTCGCGTGACTTCACGAACGGGTAGACGAACACATACTTGCCTCTGAACCCGCGCGGGTTGACGCGCTCGTCTTCGGAGTATTCCGAGCTCTTGCGCATCCCCAGGAACGAGTAGGGCTGCTCGGCCCACTTCATCAGGCCGCTCTGGGTCAACACAACATGGAACTCGTGGATCCTGTCCAGGTTCTCCGCCTCGGAGATCAAGAGGAGATCGGCGTCCCCGCGGGTGCCGACGAGCGAGAAGGACTGCAGGAGGTGACCGTCAGCGAAGTCCTCGCACGCGGCCATGAACTCGCGCTTGTCCTGCGCGCGGGTCTCGGAGTCCAGCCGGCGCCACGCTGGGTCGAGCTTGAGGAAGGTGTACTTGACGAAGTGGCGGTCGGTCATGAGCCTTGCACGAGTATATGGCGTCATCTCCTGCTTGAATTGGACACACAAGCTCTATAAACTGGACACATGAGTACCGAGCTTCTGGAACTGGCTCAGAGCCTCCACGTGAATGAGCGCACCCTTCGACGTGCCTGGGCGCTTGGGACCCTGCGTGGGGAGAGGGTCACTCCTTACAAGCTGCGCCTCCCAATCGACGAGCGTGTCTATCTGCGCCGGCATTGGCCGATGATCAGCAAGCTTCGCGCAGCGCTGCGCACCGAGCCCAACGTCTCGCTTGCCCTGCTCTTCGGATCGGTCGCGCGAGGCGATGAGGACGAGCAGTCGGATGTCGATCTGTTGGTTGGGTTTCGCGATCCCGGGTTGGGCAAGGGAGTCGCGCTCGC
>DATHPT010000387.1:0-3108 GCA_035483615.1 Solirubrobacteraceae bacterium
CCTCGTTGAGCGGGACCCGCACCGCGTTGGCGTTCCAAGAAGCGATCGCCGCCGCGTCCGCGTCATCCATGTGCCCGTCGTTGTAGCCGAAGCCGTCCACGCAGGCATACTCGAAGCTAGCGTGGTTGACGCCGAGCAGCCGGATCGTCTGGCCCGAGCCGTTGACGAAGTGATTGCCGGAGATCGAGATCGACAGCGGCGTCTGAGCGGCCTGGCCGGAGCTGTGCCCGAGCACGAAGACGAGGATCGCAAGCGTCATGCCGAGGGTAGCGATCAGCGCCCCACGCAAGTGATGGATGGATCTCTTTCTCATGCCCCCTGTTGATGATTTTACGCGCATCGCCGGCCCTGAAGGCTCGCTGATCCAGCGAGCACGCAAGCTGTCCAGCGGTGGCCTCGCGCCAAACAACATATGTTGTTATCCTTATATAATTGTGATGTCAGATATGTCCATGACTTCATTCGAGGCCGTCGCCGACCCCGCCCGCCGTGCTCTGCTCGACGCCCTGGTCGGCGGGCCCAAGGCCGTCGGCGCATTGTCCGAGGTGACCGGGCTCAGCCAGCCGAACACCTCTCGACACCTGCGGATCCTTCGGGAGACGGGAATGGTCTCGCGCACCCCCGACGGGCAGCGCAGGCTCTATGCGCTGCGCCCGGAGCGTCTTCTGGAGATCGAGCGGTGGCTGACGCCCTACCGAGAGCTCTGGCGCTCCAGCCTGGACGACCTCGAACGCCACCTCGACGAAGGGAGCTGATCCGATGCCGTTCTCCGGCGATACCCTCCTCCAAGACCAAGATGGGCGCTCTGTGCTGCGGTTCGAGCGAACCCTCGACCACCCAGTCGAGCGTGTCTGGGCCGCGCTCACTGAGGTGGATGACCTCCGCTGCTGGCATCCCTCTCCGTTCGAGCTGGAGCGGCATGTCGGCGGGCGGGTCGACTACCAGTCGCCAGCCGGCAACGCATTCAGAGAGGGCCGGATAACGGCCTACGAGCCACCACATCTGCTCGCCCACAGCTGGGGCGAAGACCATCTGTGCTGGGAGCTCACGCCGTATGACAGCGGCACGCGACTAGTTCTGACGCACACCTTCGACGACGGTCTGAAGGCGGCGCGCGACGCGGCCGGCTGGCACCTGTGCCTCGACGGGCTGGCTGCTCTGCTGTCGGGCCACGACGACCTGGCGCCGACCGACGAGTCCGCGATCCCGGCGGGATGGGACGAGCTCAACCGGAGCTACGAGCAACGATTCGGGATCGCACCCGAGGATGCCACCCCGCCGCCCAACCGCCTGGCCGCCTGGGAGCGCGGAATCGCCGACGTGTGAGCGTGAAGAGGGTTGTTCGACCCAAGCTTTCACGACCGTTTCACGGTGGCTACACGGACTCGCACGATAGTGAGCTGCGATGAGCCCGGACACGATCATCCTCTCTCCCCACTTCGACGACGCGGTGCTTTCGTGTTGGGGCCTGTTGACGAGCGCCCGCGAGGTGCAGGTGGTGAACGTGTTCGCGGGTGAGCCTCCCGCGGGGGTGTTCGGCTGGTGGGACCGGCTCGCGGGCGCAAGCGATTCGACCACGGCGGTCCGTATGCGCATCGAGGAGGATCGCCAGGCGCTCGCGCTTGCGGGCCGCCAGGCCATCAACCTGCCGTTCTTGGACGGCCAGTACCGCCAGCCCGGTGAGGCGCCGGGAGAGATCGTTGAGGCACTGCGCGAAGTGGTCGGCAGCGGCGCACAGATATACGCGCCGGCCAGCCTGGGGGACGATTATCAAGACCATGCAGCCGTGCGTGCCGCGGCGCTGGCGCTCCGCGCCGAGGGAGCCGACCTGAGCCTGTACGCCGACCTCCCTCACGCCACCGTGCTCGGATGGCCACGATGGGTGTTCGACGGGTCGCCTTCGGGACCAGATCCGGCAGGCGAGCGATGGACCGGTCAGCTCCAGAGCACAGGTGTCCCGCTCGAGCGGATGGCGGCGGCGGTGCGCGAGCTGTCAAAGAGCGACCATGCGAGCAAGCTTGCAGCGGTACTCACCTACAGCAGTCAGGTAGCCCCCCTGCAAGGGATCTTCGGATGCTCACTCGAGGATCCTCGACTGCTGGGCTTCGAGGTCGATTGGAGCTTGCCGCTAGTGGCGTAGCGTGGGACCCGGACTGTCGATCTCCACGATCGCACGCTCGCGAAACCGCGTGGCGATCTCCTGGTCGCCGACCGATGCCGCGATCGCATCGATCAGCTCGCGCGCCCGTTGGCAGTGCACCTCGGCCTCGACGAGGCTGCCCGTCGCGGTTGCCACACGGCCAAGCCCGGCTTCGATTTGCCAGCGCTCGCAGAGCAGTCCCTCCCCACCGACCGCCTCGGCGCTGCCACCGACCGCCGCGGCGCTGCGGGCCAGCATGCGCGCCGCCGAGGCCCAGTCGCCGCGAGCCTCAGCGCAGCGGGACAGGAGACGGGCGGTAGTCGCGATCGACCTCTGCGCCC
This sequence comes from Solirubrobacteraceae bacterium, assembly GCA_035483615.1. Lineage (GTDB taxonomy): Bacteria > Actinomycetota > Thermoleophilia > Solirubrobacterales > Solirubrobacteraceae > Palsa-744. Next base: position 2,482 of record DATHPT010000387.1, read on the forward strand.
CGCTGCCCTCCCACGCTTCGAGCCGGGCTCGCATCGACTCCTCGGCCCGCTCGATCTCGCCGGCGGCGAGGTCGGTCTCGGCGATCGCAAAGTAGGCCTGCTCGTCCCAGAAGTCGACCCGGCCCGGCGGAGTGGTGACCCGCTCGGCGATCTGTTGGGCACGCTCGGCGAGCGCACGCGCCTCAGACTCACGACCGGCCATCCGCATGGCCGATGAGAGCGCTCCAAGGCAACGGAAGATCTGCCCGCGTGCCCGGTTGCGCTCCGCGGCAGCCAAGCCCCGCTGCAAGACGGCGACAGCCTCATCCGCGGCGCGCAGGTCCAGAAGTGGGCTCGCGAGACCCGCCGCTGCCCAACCGAGCCAGCCGGCGTCGGAGGCGTCCGCGCGTTCGACCGCCTCACGACCAAGCGCAAGCGACCGGGCGTAGTTGCCTCGGCAGCGCGCAATCCAACTCAACGCGTCGCGAAACAGCACTCCGGCGCCGTACTCTCCCCCCACGCGGTCGCTGATGGCAAGCGCCTCGGTGACACGCTGCTCGGCCTCCTGCCAGTCGCCGCGCTCCAACGGCACGTAGGAGGACTCACACAGCGTCCATTGCAGGTACCACAAGTCGCCGCGCTGGCGTT
>DATHPT010000388.1:0-19277 GCA_035483615.1 Solirubrobacteraceae bacterium
GGCGCTCGAACACGTGAAGATCGACCCCCAATCCATCCCCTCCGACACGCTCAGGAGATTGCGCGAGATCCTTGGGCCGGAGCACGTCCGCGACGACCACCGCGAGCGTGTGATCCACGCCGCCGGCAAGGGCTACCCCGACCTTGTGCGCCTGCGCGCCGGTGCGCCCGCAGGCGCCCCGGACGCCGTGCTCTACCCGTCCTCCCGCGAGCAGCTGCGCGCGCTGCTGGCCGCGTGCGCACAGGGCTCGCTCGCGGTCGTGCCCTTCGGCGGGGGCACAAGCGTCGTCGGCGGGTTGGAGCCGCTGTGTGGCTCCCATCGCGCCGTGGTGGCGCTCGACATGAGCCGCATGTCGAGCGTGCTCGCTCTCGACAAGAGCTCGCTCACGGTGCGGGTCCAGGCGGGCATCGGCGCACGTGAGCTCGAGCGGTGGCTCGCCGGCAAGGGGCTGACGCTTGGCCACTTCCCGCAGTCCTATGAGTACGTGACGCTCGGCGGCTGCGCCGCGACCCGCTCGGCTGGACAGGCATCGACGGGCTACGGACGCTTCGAGCGGATGGTGCTGGGCCTGCGGATGTCGGCGCCCAGTGGAGACATCGAGCTGCCTGCGCTCCCGGCAAGCGCCGCGGGGCCCAGTCTGCGCGAACTGCTCGTCGGCTCGGAGGGCACGCTCGGCGTGATCGACGAGCTGTCGCTGCGGGTCCGCCGCGCGCCGTCCGAGCGTATCTATGAGGGTGTCTTCTTCGAGAGCTTCGCGGCCGGCGTGCAGACGTTTCGCAAGCTCGCCCAGCGTCATGCCGCCCCCGACGTGGCACGTCTCTCCGATGAGCCTGAGACGCTCATGTCGCTCGCGCTCGCGGGTTCAGGCGGGGTCAAGGGCCGCGCCGGGCGCGCCTACCTTGGCGTGCGCGGATACCGTAACGGCTGCCTTGCGATTCTCGGCTTCGAGGGCGAGCCCCGCGAGGTCGGCGAGCGTCGTGCCCGCGCGCTCGAGATCGTCCGCTGTGGCGGCGGGCTCAGCGTCGGACGCTCCCCGGGACGCGCCTGGCTGGCGTCGCGCTTCTCGGCGCCCTACCTGCGCGATGAGCTGCTGACCCAGGGCGTGATGGTCGAGACGCTCGAGAGCGCCACCCAGTGGTCGAACCTGGAGGCGCTGTACCGCCGCGTGGGCAGCGCGATCGGCGATGCGCTGCGCGCCTGCGGAACGCCGGGCCTGGTCATGTGCCACCTGTCCCATCTCTATGAGACCGGCGCCTCCCTGTACTTCACGTTCATCTCCTCCCAGAAGCAGGGCGAGGAGCTTGCGCAGTGGCAGGCCGTCAAGGCCGCTGCCAGCGACGCCATCTCCGAGGGTGGCGGCACGATCACCCATCACCACGCCGTCGGACGCGATCACGCGCCCTGGATGGAGCGCGAGATCGGTCGTGAGGGAGTCGCGGTGCTGCGTGCCCTGAAGACCGAGCTCGACCCGGCCGGGATCATGAACCCGGGCAAGCTGCTTCCGTAACGGGTCGCCTAGGCGCGCGTTGCTCTCCGCGCGATACTCAGTGCATGGCCGTCGATGCGCGACCTATGGATGAGACTGCGACGCCCGGCAGCACGCGCCTCGCAGTGGTGCTCTCGATGGCGATGTTCGTCCTGGTGGTGGACACGTCGCTGATGAACGTGTCGATCTCGGCGGTGGTCCACGATCTGCACACGACTGTGAGTGGAGTGCAGTCGGCGATCGCGCTGGAGGCGCTGGTATCGGCCGCTTTCATTCTGATCAGCAGCAAGGTCGGAGACCTCATAGGTCGCAAGCGGGCCTTCGTGCTCGGGCTGATCGGCTACGCGATTGGTGCGCTCGCGATGACCCTCGCTCAAAGCCTTTCGACAATTATCGTCTTCTGGGCGATCGTCGGCGGGCTCGGGGCGTCGCTGCTGCTGCCAGCGATGCAGTCGCTGATCCACGGGAACTTCGAGGGAGCGGCCCAAAAGCGGGCCTATGCGCTGGTGGGAGCCTCGGCGGCGATCGCGGCGGCGATCGGGCCCCTGCTGGGCGGATTCCTCACCACGTACCTGTCGTGGCGGGTGGGCTTCATGCTCGAGCTCGTCGTGATCGCGCTCGTTCTCACGCAACTCGGGTTGATCCGCGACGTGCTCTACACGGGTCCCCGTAAGCTCGATCCGGTGGGAGCCTTGCTGTCCGTACTCGGGATGGGAGGCGTTGTGCTCGGGATCCTCGTCTGGCAGGAGGGCGGCGAGTACGTGGGCCTGATCATCGCGGCCGGGGCCCTGGGCCTGTACACGCTGGCTCGATGGCTCGTGCGCCGCCACCGTGAAGGAAAGGTGACGGTGCTCGACCCTGATCTTTTCCGCTTGCCGCGCTTTCGCATCGGGATCACCCAGCAGATGTTGCAGCAGATCACCCTCGGCGGCGCGATGATCACACTGCCCATCTTCCTGCAGATACGCCTGGAGTACAGCGCTATGCAGGCGGGCCTGTCGCTGGCCCCGCTTTCACTGACTATGTTCGCCTTCGCGATGCTCGCGGGCCGGCGAGCGGGGGATCGCAGACCGGCGAGCATCGTGCGTGTCGGCTTTGCGCTGAGCGCCGCCGGCATGCTGCTGCTCATACCGATCGTTCCCAGGGTCGACTCGGGGTGGTACCTCGTGGCTCCGCTCATGATCGCCGGGGCTGGGCTCGGACTACTCGTTTCACAGCTGAACAACTACACACTTGCACCGATCGAGGAAGAGCGGGTAAGCGAGGCCGCCGGGGTCAACTCGGCCGGGGGATCGTTCGGGCTTTCCTTCGGGCTGGCGATGGCGGGCGGCATCCTTCTGGCGACGCTCTCGCTGGCGTTCACCAACAAGACCGAATCGAGCACCGTGATCCGCCCTGCACAGCAGAAACAGATCGCCGACACGCTCGAGCACGACGCCCAGGTCGTGAGCAACACGCAACTCGAACAGATGCTCGCTCATGAGCGCCCCGCAGTCCGGCAAGAGGTGCTTCAGATCAACCAAAACTCCACCAACCTCGCTCTGCAGGTCGCCCTGCTCGTTCCGGTCCTCGCAAGCGGGCTCGGGCTCTTCAACTCTCTCCGAATGCTGCGTCTGCCTGATATCGAGCCGTCGGGTGGGCTCGAGGGCGCCGTCCTCGGCTGAGATGGGGGCGCTACCCTGCCTGCTCGCCTGGTCTGCACGGGAGTTCGAGGTCCGCTCCGGCTGTCCCGTTGAGGTCCACTATTCGCGTGCGCACACCGGCGTTCACTACCCAAGCAATGTCGTGGTCGGCGTGGGGATCGGATCGGGCCTACTGGCCGCGCACTCAGGGTAGGCTAGTGCAGCGCGAAGGTGCCCTTCAGCACGATCTGGCCCGGGTGGCTGGGGTGGGTGCTCGTCTCCTTGGTGATGATCAGCTGGTGGTAGAGGCTGGCGTTCGTCGGTAGCGGACCGCCGCCTTCCATGCGCCCATCCGAGCCGACCGAAGGAGCACGGCCGAGGGCCGCGGAGCTCGACGGCGAGTTGTACAGCCACACTGCATAGAAGAAGCCCGAGGACGGCGGCAGGCCGCGCGCCGCCACATAGAACGCATGGCGACCGCCCTGGGAGAGCACGTACGCTGCACCGGCGGCTTTCAGCGATGGTTCCAGCGGGGTGAGCGCGATCGTCTTGTTGAGACTCGGCTTGCCGGCGCTGGCGGTGGTGGTCGATTTGGTGCTGGACGTGCCGGTCGTCGTGCTGCCGGAGCTTTTCCCGCCACCGCTCGTGATCAGGATCACCACCACCACGATCACCGCGACGATCCCGCCGAGCAGCAACGCCCCGCCCGTGCGTGAGCTCGGCGAGGTCCGCGAGGGGCGGGAGTCAATCCGTTGCCGCGAACTTGGGGCAGCGGACGGGAGTCCCGCGGAGCCTGCAGACGCAAGGCCCGCGGCGCTCGTGGGTGCGGGCGCCGGCACGTGCTGCGCGCCGGAGCTCACCGGCTCCTCGTCGGCCCTCGCCGCGTCTCTGGCAAGCGCATCGAGTGCGGCGTGGGCACGGTCGCGCACCCCGCTCTCGGGGATCCCAAGCATCTCCGCCACCTCGCCGTAGCTCTTGCCACGATCGAGCACGAGCGACAGCACAGCGCGCTGGTCGGGTGGCAGTCGGTCGAGCTCGGTCATGTGTGGAAGTGCTCACGGCGTTCTTCCGGACGCCGACAGCTGTCCTTAGGCTATCGTGGCGGCCCGATGCCCATCCCACCCGTGGCACAGATCAACGAGATCCTGCTGGGCTTCGACCGTCTCTACGGGCTCGAGCTGCTGGAGTGCTCGGACAGCGAGGTGCGCGCCCGGGTCGTGGTTCGCGACGAGCACAAGCAGCCGGCCGGGCTCGTGCACGGCGGGCTGTACGCCTCGATCGCCGAGGCGATAGCGTCGATCGCCACCGGCATGACCGTGCTCGACGAAGGCCACGTCGCGATGGGCATGTCCAACAACACGAGCTTCCTGCGCCCCGTCACCGAGGGCACCGTGTACGCACACGCCACCCGTCTTCACCGTGGGCGCACCACCTGGCTGTGGGATGTGACGTTCAGCGACGACAACGGTCGCACCTGCGCGCTCACGCGCATGACGATCGCCGTGCGCCCACTTCCCAGCTGAGCGTCGCTGCGCTCCTGCTTTCCAGCCGAGCGGCCCTGCTATTCGTCGTGCGGACGAGGAATGCCGACGCCCGGCGGGACCTCGCTCGCCAGGGGCATGTCGCCGAAGCCAGTGTCGGCCTCGGCCGCCGGCAGCGGTGCCTGTGGCAGGCCGACCTCGTTGACCGGCGCCATCGTGCCGGCCGCCGCGGCCGCCAGCGACGGCTTGCGGCCGTACACGCTGACCACCACCGGGCCCGTCGGGATCGAAAGGGCGGTGCCACCCTCGACCGACCGCGCCTCAACGCCTCTCAACGCCAGCGTCCGCTTTGGGATCAACCCGCCCGGGACGAAGCTGTTGTCGGGCGAGCTCACAATCGAGAGTGGCGTCACGCACGTGTACTGGCCGCCGAACAGACAGTCCCCATAGCGGATCGCCACCGCCCCGCCGGGATCGATCGTGACGTTCGTGATCTGCATCCCGTGGAAGCTCAGGCCGAGCCAGTACACCGGGAAATGGCTTCTGACGATCACATTCTCGAGCGAGGCCGGGCCGATCGGCTGGTCCTGGAGCGTGTTCCCGCACGAGCCGAGCGCCAGCGCGCACAGGAGCAGCAGCGCCCCGAGCCATGGGTGGGGGGAGCCGTGGCGGGAGCTGCGCCGATCGATCATGCCAAGCAGAGCGCCGTGGCGGGAGCTGCGCCGGTCGATCATGGGAGGCAGAGTAGCGTTGGCGCTCGCAGCCCGATGCAGCTCGCCACCGATGCGCGCTAGCCGCGGTAGGCGTTGGTGATCGGCATGCGCCGGTCGCGTCCGAAAGCGCGCTCGGTGATCTTGATGCCGGGCGGCGCCTGACGGCGCTTGTACTCGGCCCGGTCCACCAGCCTCGTGGCGATCTCCACATCCCTGGCTGGAAGGCCCTCGGCGATCAGCTGCTCACGGCTGTGGTCGAGCTCGATGTAGCCATAGAGGATCCGGTCGAGCACGTCATAGGGCGGCAGCGAGTCCTGATCGGTCTGCTCCGCGCGCAGCTCGGCCGAGGGGGCACGCTCGATGATCGAGTCCGGGATCGGCGCGCTCACCCGTCCGCCAACCGTCGCCGCCTGTGTGTTGCGCCAACGCGAGAGCCGGTACACGAGCGTCTTGGGCACGTCCTTGATGACGGCGAAGCCGCCCGCCAGATCGCCGTAGAGGGTCGTGTAACCGACCGACATCTCCGACTTGTTGCCGGTGGTGAGCACCAGCCAGCCGAACTTGTTCGAAAGCGCCATCAGCAGGTTGCCGCGGATGCGCGCCTGCAGGTTCTCCTCTGTCAGATCCTCCTCCAGGCCCTCGAAGTCCGCGCGGAGCGTCTGCCCATAGGCCTCCATCGCCGGCTCGATCCTGAGCTCGTGGGCGCGCACGTCCAGCGCCTGCGCGAGCGCTCGCGCGTCCGTCTGCGTCGCCGAGGACGAGTAGGGGGAGGGCATGATCGCGACGTTCACCCGCTCCGCTCCCAGGGCATCGACCGCCAGGCACGCCACCAGCGCCGAGTCGATCCCGCCCGAGAGGCCGAGCACCACACCGCCGAAGCCGTTCTTGTGAACATAGTCGTGCAGCCCCAGCAGCAGCGCCTCGTACACCTCCTGCTCGAGTGTGGGGATCGGCGCCCGCAACGGCCCTTGTGGCGCCCCCGGCGAGCTGGAAGCGGGTCCGCTCTCGCTCGGCGCGAGCGCCAGCTCGCACACGAGCAGATCCTCTTCGAACTGTGCGGCCCGTGCGATCGTCTCTCCATGCGGGTCAAGGACGAACGAGTGGCCGTCGAACACCAGCTCGTCCTGGCCTCCCACCATCGCGCAGAAAGCCACATACGCGCCCGTCTCGCGGGCGCGCTCAGCGAACAGTCGCTCGCGCTCGAGGCCCTTGCCCGCGTGGTAGGGAGAGGCGGAGACGTTCACGATCAGGCGAGCTCCGGCGCAGGCCTCATCAGACGCGGGCGGCCCTTCCACCCACAGGTCCTCGCAGACTGTCACCCCGAGAACGACCCCCGATCCTCTCTCGATCCGATCCCCCTCGCCGGCTGGATCCTCCTCGATTCCGGCGAGCAACCTGTCGAGGTCGATCGCCAGCCCACCAGTGCCCGCCTTGAAGTAGCGCTGCTCGTCGAACACCCCGTAGTTGGGAAGGTGCATCTTGCGATACACCGCATGCACCGTCCCCCCGGCCAGTACCGCCGCCGAGTTGTACACGCCACCCTCGGCCCGCTCGGGAAAGCCCACGATCGCGACGATCCCCTCGGCGACGCCCGCCAGCTCGCGCAGTTGCGCGCCGGTGTCGCTCAGGAAGTGCTCGCGCAGGAGCAGGTCCTCGGGCGGATAGCCGGTCAGCGCAAGCTCCGGGAACAGCGCCAGCCCGGCCCCGGCCCCCTTGGCCGCCTCGATGCCCTGCCGGATGCGGGCGCCGTTGCCGGCGAGATCGCCGACGGTGGCGTTCATCTGGCAGAGGGCCAGACGCAAGCCGCTCCTCATCCCCGCCCGGCTTGTGGCACTAGCGCGTGGCCACCGCTTGCGGGCGGGGGGCTCGACGCGGACGACCGCCCACTCCCGCGGCCTTCGCGAGCACCGCGATCGCGCGCTTGAGCTCGCTTGCCACCGTCTCGATCTCGGGAAGCGCGTCGTAGTCGGCGAGCAGGCCGAACCCGAGGTGACCGTCATAGCTCATCACGGCGATCCCGAGCGCCTGGCGCCGCGCGATCGGCACCACCGGATAGAGCGCCTTCAAGCGCCGGCCGAGCAGATACAGCGGGAACTGGGGGCCGGGCACGTTTGTGACCACGAGGTTGAAGAAGCGCTGGCGCGCCTGCAGGCGCGCGGCCTGGCTGAGGATCGTCGGGGGCGCGAAGCCCGCGAGGTTCGTCAGCACCTCGGCGCCCACCGCCTGACCCGAGCTCTTCAGGCCGTCCATCTCCAGGCGCACCTGGTTGAAGCACTCGATGGGATCCACCACTCCCACAGGCAGCGGCGCCCACATCGCCGCCACCTTGTTGCCGAGTGCGCCACGCTCGACATCGGCCCGTATCGACACCGGCACCATCGCCTTCAGCACAAGCCCCTCGGTGTCATAGCCCTGCACGCGCATATGGCGCCCGAGCGCGAGGCTGACGGTGGTCAGCACTACGTCGTTGAGTGTCCCCCCGAGCTTGTCCTTGATCGCCTTGAACTGCGCGAGATCGGCGTCGATCCAGGTGTAGCGACGGTGTCCGGTGATGTCCACGTTCAGCGGGCTCGGCGGCGCCGGCGCGTTGATCCCGGCAAGCGTGGTGGCGCCGACTCCCACCACCGCCTCCCTCAGGTGCGCGAGCGCGCGTCGCGGGCGCCGCAGGACGGCACGGGTGCCGCGGAACATCTCAGCCGGCACCGTCGAGCGCTCCACCAGCGCATCCGCCAGCAGCTTCGCGGACCCCGGCAGTGGTCGCGCGACCCACGGCACCGGTGGACGCGGCGTGCCTGTCGGCTCGGGGGACACGTCGAACAGCACAGTCGTGATGTCCACGCCCGAGATCCCGTCCACGAGCGCATGATGGGTCTTGGCGAGCACGGCGAAGCGCTCGCCGGCCATGTGCTGCACCAGCCACAGCTCCCAGAGGGGCTTCGAACGATCCAGGCGCTGGGAGAAGATCCGCCCCGCCAGTTGCTTGAGCTCGGCCTCGTCTTCGGGACGGGGAAGGCCGGTGTGGCGGATGTGGTAGCGGGGGTTGAAGTGCGGATCGTCGGTCCACACCGGGCGGCCCTGGCCGAACGGCACGAATGCAAGCCGCTGGCGGTAGCGAGGCACCAGGTGCAGGCGCGAGAGGATGTGCTCGACCAGCTCGTCATAGGTGGGCGCTTTGCCCTCGAACACCATCACCGACGCCACATGCATGTGCGCCGTGCCGTGGTCCTCGATGTGCAGAAAGGCCGAGTCCAGGCCGGTCAGGCGGTCAGGGTTTGACATTGGCTGGGATTGTCGCGGGTCTGGGGGGTGGCGTCAACGCCGGCCCATCAAGAGCCCAGAATGGAGCCAGGACAGCACGGGCAGACTCGGCTTGAGGACGGCATTTGCGACGTCACGTTAAGCGATGGCAACGACGCCAGCCGCACTCGCCGGCTCCGGTATGGGGTCACCGTGCTCGCGAAGACTGTCGATATGAAAACCGATGCCGTCGCGAATCAATCGTTCGGCCTCGTCGCGGGTCTCTGCCGCCACGCCCAAACCCGGAAGATCGGGACAATACGCACCCCAGCCGGTAGGGCCCTGCTCGTAGATGACCAGGTACTCAGTCATTCTTGCGTCCCTTCATTCCAGCTTGCCACAGGATGTTTCCAAGTGTACCCGGCGGCAAATCCCTGTTGCGGGCTCCGGCAACCGTCACGGTGCCGGCCTTTGTCGGATGACGGTAGATGCGGTGGCTACCTCGCTGACGCTCAAATTGCCAACCGTCACTCTCGATCAGTCGGATCACATCGCGCACCTTCACGCCCTCTTTTTCGACAGGGTTTGCTCTAGCGGGACGCTCGCGTTATCGGGTGGTCAGGCTACTCGCCGGGGCATCTATCGATTGGCCACGAGCGTGTGCATGCCCACCTCGTCGATGCTCGCGTGTCCGGAGAGGGCCATGTTGAGGTCCAGATCTGCGAGGAACGTGCGCAGCACGTCGATCACGCCCTGCTCGCCGCCAAGCGCGAGGCCCCACACGTAGGGGCGACCGAGGCACACGGCACGGGCGCCGAGCGCGAGCGCCTTGAGCGCATCGGCGCCGGAGCGGATGCCGCTGTCGAACAGCACCTCGCACTTCTCACCAACGGCCTCCACAACTCCCGGCAGCGCCTGCAGCGAGCCGATCGCGCCGTCCACCTGACGTCCGCCGTGGTTGGAGACGATGATCCCCTCGATCCCGTGCTCGGCAGCGAGCAGCGCGTCCTCTACGCTCTGGATGCCCTTCAGGACGATCGGCAGTTTCGTGCACTCCCGCAGGAACTCCAGGTCGGCCCACGTGACCGAGGGGTTCGAGAACTGCCACGCCCAGTATGCGACGGCGGTGGGCAGATCCTCCTCGGGAGGCTTCGGCAGCGCTGCGCGGAACACAGGGTCCTGCAGGTAGCTCGCATTGCCCTCGCCGCGCAGGAACGGCAGGAAGCCGTCGGTCAGGTCCGCCGGACGCCAGCCGAGCAGCCACGTGTCGAGCGTCACCACCACTGCCTCATAGCCCGACCTCTCGGCTCGTTCGATGAAGCTGCGGGCGAGCTCGCGGTCGCGCGGCCAGTACAGCTGATACCAACACGACTGCTCGCCGGCCGCCTCTGCGATCTGCTCGATCGTGTGCGACGCAGCGGTGCTCGCGATCAACGGCACGCCGACATGGGCGGCCGCGCGAGCGCTCGCCAGCTCGCCGTCCGGGTGCGCCACCGTCTGCACGCCGATCGGGGCGAGCAGCACCGGAGCCGGCAGCTTCGTGCCGAGCACCGTGCGCTCGAGCGAGCGCTCGGACACGTCGCGCAGCATCCGCGGCACGATCCGCCACTCGTCGAAAGCCTCGCGGTTGGCTCGGATCGTGTGCCCGCGTCCAGCCCCACCCTGGATGTAGCCGCGTGGACCGCGCGAGAGCATCGCGTACGCGTCGCGCTCCAGCTCACGCCAGTCAACCGGTCGCGCAGGCTTGCGCCCGCCGAGCATCCCCGCCACGTAGATCTCGTGCTCGTAGTTGGAGTAGGGGGGTTGTAGGGCCATGCGCGGTCGTGGATGCTATTGGGAGCCGATTATCGCTGCGCTCGCGATTGCTGTATTGGTTGCTCCGAGGTCGGCAGCCAGAGCGCTTGCCGGACTACCCCAACCATCCCTCAGGAGGACTCACGCATGACATTCGACCAATCGAAGATCGGGCAGGTGGTGGCGGCGCAGATGGAGGCGCTTGAAGGACGCTACGGAGACGATTGTGAAATCGGAAACGTGTGCACGATCGTCGAGGTTCTGGGCCCGCACGGCTCGGACGTGTCTGTGCGTAGCAGCGAAGCGCGCCCGCACACCACGATCGGTCTGCTGCGCCTGGCCGAGGCGATGATGCTCAATAGGCTTGGGGCATCCCCGCGTGGGGAGGAGGAGTAGCGAGCTGGCGTGCTTGATTTCTGCGCCACACCGCGGCGCCATTGCCGCGCTCATCCGCGAGATTCCCTGATGCCGGATTCAGATCGCTCGTCTTTACGACAAGACCTCACAAAGTTCATGCTACTTGATTTATTCCAAAAGAATGATATGTTTTACTAGCATTGACTGTGTAGTGTCTGGGTGTGGGCTGAGGTAAGCGCTCGCTGTTCCCGACGGCATATAGCGAGAGCGAGAAGTTAGGGCTTCTCGCTTGCCTGATATGGCTGAAGGTCGGCGCTCATAACGAGATTCCGGGTAGACGGGCTCTCACGAGGCACAAGGGCTACCTATTCCTGGGCTCGGGACAGTATCCAGTCCGACAAGCTCAAGTCTTTTAGGAGACTCAATCTGCCTGGGCAGGAAAGGTAGGTCATTATGACGGGTAGGATTCAAATCTTGGGTATAGTGCTTTTTGCAACATTTGTACTTAGCGCAGTTGCCGCGGCGTCAGCTCTCGCCTTGCCTGAATGGTTAATCGACGGAGCGGCGGTCACTGGCGCAGAAGGTGCGGAGACATCAGTAGAATTTTTACTCACAGACTTAAAAGCCGCCGGGGGCACTGCGGCTGGAATCCATTGTAAAGGTATACTTGATGGTGGCGTCAGACCTGAAGGCAAAGGTGAAGTCAATTTCCTTTTGAATACCCTAGGAGAAGCGATTTCAAAACCATTAGTTGGGTTAGCGCTCTCATGCACGAATGATGCGAACTGTGAAAAAGCCGAAGTATGGGCTATGGGCTTGCAATGGGCAATGCGCCTGGAATTAGAAGGCACAACGATCATAGACGCCATTAATTCTGTTACGAGCGCAGGATATGAGGCGACGTGCACTGTGCTCGGTATAAAAGTATCCGACGAATGCTCGACGGCTGGTTGGATGAGGCCGAGGCTTGAAAATTCGGTATCGCCGGCCGGTGTCTTAATGATCTTTGCGGAAGAAAACAGTCTAACCTGCTCATTGAGCAAAGAAAAATCGGGTGACATTTCGGGTGAAGGCTTGATGACTACTGTAAGTGGCTTACAGCTACAGGTTGGCTAGGGCGTGACCTGAAATATTTGATGGTTGGAGTGCTGGCCCGGGCCCTCGGGCTCGGGCCGGTGCGTGTGGAGAGGCAGGCTTGACTAGTTGTGCGGATCGTTGTTTGCGCGAGATAAAGTAGCTATGTGTGAGCTTCCTCACACTACTTGTCTCCAAGCGTCCTCTAGCATTCTTCGGATTGCCTGACCTGCCGAGTCGTCTTCGTGGATGGGGGCGAGCGGGGGACCCACTGCCGGGCCTGTTGATTTGGGCTCGGATGGGGCGAATCGGCCGCTGATGCGGCTGTAACGCCCGACTGGTGCGCGTACGGATTCGTGCTGCCGGCGGGACGTGAGCCCGACAGCTAACCCCGTAGGCGGCAACACAAGGAGGACCTCTTTGTTGAGGCCGTACATAGTCGGGCGCGCTCTGCGCGCCCAGCCGGCGTTGCTTGGCGCGAGCTTGACCTGCGCAGCAGCGCTCACCGTCGTACCCACCGGCAATGCCGCTGTCACGGGCAATGCCGTTGCTGCGACGGCGCCGTCGCTACCGAGGGTGGCCCCAGGGACGGCCCCGTCGGGGGCGGCTCCGCTGTCAGGCGTCTCTGTCATACCGGCAGGCGCCGGGGTAGCCCAGCTGGTCAGCCCGGTGGTGCTGCCATCGCCACCGGTGCGGGCGAGGCTGCACGTGGGCAAGATCGATCTGGACGTGCTCGACGACAGCCCGGCGAGCGTTCGCGGTACGTTGCGACCGCGGCTGGGAGGACGGGCGGTGGAGCTGCAGCGACTCGGACGCCATGGCTGGCGCTCGATCTCGCACACGCTCACCCGGGCGAGTGGTCGGTTCGTGCTGCGCTACACACCGCGCCATCTGCTGAGCGAGCGGGTGCGCGTCGTGTTCGTGGGCGATCCCCGCGATCTGAGCACGCATCGCAACGTCGGGCGCCTGCGCTCCTACCGGCTCGCCGGCGCCTCGTGGTATGGCGGGGGAGGCAGCCTCGCCTGCGGTGGCGAGCTCACCGGGGCGACCATGGGGGTCGCCAACAAGACGCTCCCCTGCGGGACGCTTGTGACGCTCCGCTACGGCGGGCGCTCGGTGCGGGTGCCGGTGGTGGACCGCGGCCCGTATGTCGCCGGTCGCGACTTCGACCTCACCGAAGCCACCAAGCGGGCGCTCGGGTTCGAAGGAGTGGGCGAGGTGTGGAGCACGCGCTGAGGCGTTCACACGCTGAGCGTTCGTTCACACGCTGAAGCGTTCGTTCACACGCTGAAGCGTTGCCTGAAGGAACGGGCTGCTCGCGGAGAGTTGCCCGCGGGCTGCCACCGGAGAGAGTTGCCTGCGGGAACGGCGAGGCGCGATTGGATTGCGCCTCGCCGTTTATCGCGGGCTCCCTGTGGGCAACTACTGCTAAGTGGCGTGGGCAGAGCGCATGCGCCACGCATCCGCCACACTGTCCAATGAGCATGACCAAGACCGCACGACGCAAATCCCCACTTCCTGCCCGCAAGGGTGCGGGCAAAGCCGGCAAGAAAGCGCAGGCCAGAAAGGTTGCGACGATCACGATTGCGACCGTGCGCATTGCGCGGGTGGCTCGCAAGCTCAGGCGCGCGAAGCGCAATGGCGCCAGCGCCTCCAAGCGCGGCAAGCACGGGCGCGCCGGCAAGTCGCGGGGCGTCTCGGTCGGCTCGATCTCCGTCGGCTCGTTCGCGCTCGGTGCGAGCGCATTCGGCGCGGTGGCGGTCGGGGCGATTGCGATCCGCCGCCTGGCGATCAAGCAGGCCGCGATCGATCGGCTCGATGTGAAAGATCTGAAAGTGGGACGCCTCGAGGTCGACGAGCTGGTCGTGCACAGCGACAGCCGCGCGCCGATCTCCTAGCCGGATCGCTATGGAGGGCCTTCAGGTAGTTGAATGTCCGGTGGTGCCCTGCGCGTCACGCACATCCGGAGCCCATCCGTGGACCTGACCTTCAACGAGCGCGAGACCGCGTTTCGCGAAGACCTGCGCGCCTGGTTGTCCGAGAACCGGCCCGCCGCCGAGCCGAGCGACGGTGGGGAAGACGCCCACTACGGATGGCGCCGGGACTGGCAGCGGCGGCTGTACGACGCCGGCTGGGCGGCGCCCGCATGGCCCGCCGAGTACGGCGGACGCGGCGCTTCGCTGACCGAGTCGGCGATCTACTTCGAAGAGATCGGCCGGGCCCGGGTGCCGTTGCCCGCCAACGTGCTCGGTCTGCTGCTCGGCGGGCCCACCCTGATGGTGTGGGGCACCGATGAGCAGAAGGAGCGCTACCTGGCGCCGATCCTCTCCGCGGAGGAGATCTGGTGCCAGGGCTTCTCCGAGCCCGACGCCGGATCGGATCTCGCCTCGCTGAAGACCCGTGCTGTGAAGGACGGCGAGGACTGGGTGGTCACCGGGCAGAAGGTGTGGACGAGTGGCGCCCAGTATTCGAAGTGGTGCATGCTCGTGGCCCGCACCGATGGCGAGGCGGCAAAGCACAAGGGCCTCACCTACTTCTTGATGGACATGGAGCAGGAGGCGGTGCAGGTTCGCCCGCTGCGCCAGATCACCGGCGAGGCCGAGTTCAACGAGCTGTTCATCGAGGAGGCCCGCATCCCCGCCGCGAACGTGGTGGGCGGCGAGGGCAACGGCTGGAAGGTGGCGCTCACGACGCTCATGAACGAGCGGGCCGGCCTCGGCTTCGTGCTGCAGGTCCGCATGCGCCAGCTGCTCGACGACACGATCGCGATCGCCCGCAAGCAGGGCCTGCTCGAGGATCCCCTGTACGCCGACGCCATCGCCGACCTGCACGTGCGCTGCGAGTCGATCCGGCTGCTTGCGTGGAAGGGCCTCACCGACATCGAACGCTACGGTCAGCCGGGCCCCGAGGGCTCGCTTGTGAAGTGGCTGTGGTCGGACACCAACCAGCGGCTCACCCAGCTGGCCGCAGAGATCGTGGGCCCGGCCGCGCTCACCGACGGCACCAGCTGGAGCTATGAGCTGCTGCGGGCGCGCGGCAACACGATCGAGGGCGGCACCACCGAGGTGCTGAAGAACATCGTGGCCGAGCGCGTCCTTGGGCTACCGCGGCTGAAGGCGGTCGTGTAGCGATGAGGATGGGGATCTGCTCCGCCCTTTCGGGCTCCGCCGGGGCGTTCTCGTGAGCTTCGATCGCCCGGGCACATTTGCGGCTGCAAGGACGGGCCGCTGATGGACTTCGGCCTGTCGGACGACCAGCGTGAGATTCAGCGCACGGCGCGTGAGCTGCTGGCCGAGCGGTCGCGGCCAGAGCGGGTCCGCGAGCACGCCGAGGCGCGGCGCCTGGACGAGGGTCTGTGGCGTGAGCTGTGCGAGCTGGGCTGGCCTGGGATCGCGATCTCCGAGCAGCACGGCGGTCAGGGGCTGGGCCTCGTCGAGTTGTCGATCCTGTGCGAGGAGCTGGGGCGGGCCGTGGCGCCTGTGCCGCTGCTGCCGACGGTGCTCGCCTCCACAGTGATCGAGCAGGCCGGCAGCGAGGAGCAGTGCGCGCGCTGGCTACCGGGTCTCGCCGGCGGCGAGCTGATCGGCGCGCTGGGTGTGGCCCGCGACGGTGTGGCCGAGCTCGTGCTGGGAGCGCCTGCCGCGCAGCTGCTGGTGCTCGTGGAAGATGACCAGGCGCGTGTGCTCAGCGCCGAGCAGGCGGAGATCGAGCGAATCGAGTCGATCGACCCCACACGCCCGACGGCCCGCGTGAGCGCGGCGGCCGGGGCGGGGGAGAGGCTTGGCGGAGACGTCGCCGGTGGCATCGACCGCTGTCTGGTGGCGATCGCCTCAGAGCTGGTTGGAGTGTGCGACCGTGCGCTTGGGATGACCGTGGCCTATGTGAAGGAGCGCAAGCAGTTCGGCGTCCCGGTCGGCGCCTACCAGGCGGTCTCCCATCGTTGCGCCCAGATGCTGCTCGACACCGAGAAGGCCCGCTCCACGACGGCCTTCGCGGCCTGGGCGGCCGACGCGGATCCGGCGCGGCTGGGGGAGGCGGCGGCGATGGCAAAGGCGGCTGCATCCGAGGCAGGAGTGGAGGTGACCGCTTCCGCGATCCAGGCCTACGGCGGGATTGGGTTCACCTGGGAGGCTGATGTGCACTGGCTCTACAAGCGCGCCCAGATCGACGCGGCGCTGCTCGGCGGCGCCAAGCGCCAGCGGGCGAAACTGGCTGGGATTCTCGCACGGGGCTGAGCGAGG
The DNA here is from genome assembly GCA_035483615.1 of Solirubrobacteraceae bacterium. Taxonomy (GTDB): domain Bacteria; phylum Actinomycetota; class Thermoleophilia; order Solirubrobacterales; family Solirubrobacteraceae; genus Palsa-744. Next base: position 16,006 of record DATHPT010000388.1, read on the forward strand.
TTGACCGGTGGCGATGGTTGGCGATGCGGCCGATCGTCGTGTCCGCCGTGCAATCGCCGCATGCACATGTGGCAACCACAGCACGCATACGTGATAACGTACACGCGTATGTCAACTGTGCGCGATTGGGATGGCTCCAGCTATGACCGCATCTCCGGAACGATGGAGGCGCTGGGTCGCGCGGTGCTGGCGCGACTGGAGCTGGCGGGCGATGAGACCGTGCTCGACGCCGGTTGTGGGTCGGGGCGGATCACCGAAGCGTTGATCGAGCAACTGCCACGCGGTCGGGTGATCGCGGTGGACCAGTCACCGTCGATGGTGGACGCCGCCAGGGAGCGGCTGGGCGCCGACGCGGACATACGCGTGGTGGACCTGCTCGAGCTCGAGTTGGATGAGCCCGTGGACGCGATCCTCTCCACTGCCACCTTTCACTGGATCGCAGACCACGATCGCCTCTTTCGCCGTCTGCGTGCGGCGCTGCGCCCGGGCGGGCGGCTTGTGGCTCAGTGCGGTGGCGAAGGCAATATCGACGTCCTGCGCGCCAAGGTGCGCACACTGCTCACTCGCGAGCCATACGCCGAGCACTTCCTCGATTGGCGGCCGCCTTGGAACTACGCCGGGGCCCAGCCGACCCAGGAGCGGCTGCTGGCAGCCGGTTTCGACCCAGCTGAGTGCTGGCTCGCGCCGGCACCGCGCCAACCCGAGCACCCGCGCGAGTTCCTTGCCACGATCGTGCTCGGCCCCCACGTGCAGCAGCTGCCCGAGGACTTGCGCGATTGCTTCATGGACGACGTGCTCGAGCTGCTGGGGGAGCCGGTCGTCGTGGACTATGTGCGCCTGAACATCGACGCCACCGCCTCAGGCTGAGGGAAGGCGCACCCGTGCTTCAGGAGCGCTAGGGCTGGCTCATAGCCAGGCAGTTGGGCGCCTGCATCAGAGGCCCAAACAGGTGACCGTGGCCCGCGCTAGATTCGAGCTGTCGTGTCGATCGCAAGCGAAACGCTCGCTGTGCCTGCACCGTCGGCGCCCGCCGGCGGTGTTCAGCCGTGTGTCGCCCACCTCGACGCCGATGCCTTCTATGTCTCGATCGAGCTGAACCGTCATCCCGAGCTGCGGGGCCTGCCGGTGGTGGTGGCGGGCAGCGGGCCGCGGGCGGTGGTGACGACCGCCAGCTATGAGGCGCGACGCTATGGGGTGGGCTCGGCGATGCCGGCTGCGCGCGCCCGCAGGCTGTGCCCGCAGGCCGTGTTCTTGCCGCCTGACGGTGCCCACTATCGCGAGGTCTCCAGACGGATGATGGGCATCGTGCGCTCCCATGTCGAGCGCGTCGAGGTGGTTGGGCTCGACGAGGCCTACCTCGACCTCAGCGGCCTTCACTCTCCGCGCGCCGCCATGCGCCGCATCCTTGTCGACATCAAGGCCGCGACCGAGCTGGTCTGTTCGGTCGGGATCGGCCCGAACAAGCTCGTGGCGAAGATCGCCTCCGACGCTGAGAAGCCGGCCGGCTTTCTGATGCTCACCCGCGAGCAGGCTTGCGAGCGCTTCGCGGAGGCTCCCCCGGCGCTGGTGCCCGGCATCGGCCCGAAGACCGCCGCGAGGCTCACCGCCCTGGGCCTGCGCACGCTGCGCGAGCTCGCCGAGGCGCCCGAGCAGCTGCTGGTCGAGCGCTTCGGCCCCAACCACGGCCGCGAACTGCGCCGGCGCGCCCGCTTCGAACACGACGGCGCGGTCAGCGAGGCGCGCAAGGTGGTCTCCGAGTCGCGCGAGCGCACCTTCGACTACGACGTCCAAGACACGGCGCGGCTGCGCGAGGCGCTGGCTCAGATGGCGGGCGAGCTCTGCGCAAGCCTCGTTGCCCACGAGCACCACGGGCGCACGATCGGCATCAAGGTACGTCTCGATGACTTCTCGACCGTCACCCGGGCGCGCACCCTCGACGCGCCCACCAGCGACGCCGAGCAGGTCACCAGGGTGGCGCTTGCGCTGCTCGAGCAGTACGCGCCGAGCAGGCCCGTCCGGCTGCTGGGAGTGCGTGTCGCCGGACTGCTCCCGCGGAGCGCGCCCGCTGCCCGCGGAGCCGAAGCCGCAGCGGCGGCGGGCCAGCTCGAGCTGCCCGTGTAGTCGAGTTGCCCGAGTTGCCCGTGCAGTCAAGCGGCCCGTGTGGCTGAGCTGCCCGTGTACCAAGCTGCCCCGTGTAGTCTTCTCGGGGACATGGCGCTCGCCAAGACAGGGGATATCGAGCTGAGCTATGACCGTCGCGGCGACGGTCCGCCGCTGCTGCTGATCATGGGCATGAGCGGCACCAAGCACCACTGGGGCGAGCAGGTGCTCGAGGAGCTGCGCCGCGACTTCGACACGATCGTCTACGACCACCGCGACGCGGGCGACTCGACCAAGACGGGCGAGCCGTTCACGATCGCCCAGCTCGCCGAGGACGCCGCCGGACTGCTGCGGGCGCTGGAGCTCGACTCGGCCCATGTGATGGGCATCTCGATGGGCGGCATGATCGCCCAAGAGCTGGCGCTCTCAAATCCCGAGCTGGTGCGCGCCCTCACGCTCGGCTGCACCTACTGCGGCGGCGAGGGCAGCATGCTCACCAGCGAAGCGGTCCTGCGCAAGATCATGGAAGGCATGTCCTCCGGCGATCGCGAACGCGCGATCCGGACCGGCTGGGAAGTCAACGTGTCCCCGAGCTTCGCCGCCAACGAGGAGGCCTACGCGAAGTTCCTGCAGAACGGCCTGCGCTACGGCGTGGCGGTCCCCGTGATCATGGAGCAGATGCGGGCGATCACCGGACACGACACAAGCGCGCGGCTCCCCGGCCTGCAGCCGCCAACCTTGATCGTGCACGGCACGCTCGACCAGATGCTGCCCGTCGAGAACGCCCACATGATCGCCGGTCTGATACCCGGATCGCGGCTTGAGATCCTTGAGGGAATCGGGCACATGTTCTTCCTTGAGGAACCCCAGCGCACCGCCGAGCTCGTACGCGAGCACGCCTCCGTCAACGCCTAGCGTCGCCGGATCCCATAGCTGAGCGCCTCCGTCAAGTCGAGCGCCACCCGGGTCTCATCGGCGGAATACCGCTCGGGGCTCTTGAGGCGCGGCAAGCCGCTTCGCGATTGAGGCGCGGCAAGCCGCTTCGGACTGATTTCAGCCGAGCAACTGGGCGGTGTCCGCGCCCGGCTCGTCAACCAGCGCGCCCTTCAGCAGCAGCGCGTAGCGCCCGCCAAGCTCCACCAATTCCTCATGGGTGCCGCGCTCCACTATCT
>DATHPT010000389.1:0-3176 GCA_035483615.1 Solirubrobacteraceae bacterium
GGCTTCGATAATCGCGGTCCAGTGCGAGGAAGTCCTCATGATTGTAGTGATGATCGTGCGCTCCTATTCCTGCGCTTGGGCGAACAGGTCGGGGTCGGCGAGACCTCGCAGCTCCCGGGTCTCATCGACGGCGACGGCGTCGTGGCCGCGACTTCGTATCTGCTCGGCGATCCGTGCCGAGAGCATCTCGTCGAGCAGTAGCTTCACGCGAGTGCGTGCTGCTCACGGCGCCACTGTTGCTCGGCCGCGTCGGCCTCCTCGACGTTGCGTGTGATGCGCTCGTCGATCTCCTGCGGGTACTCCGCGTAATAGCGCACCGCTGCTCTTACCTGGAGAAGCGGGAGGCTGCCCCACTCCGCTGCTGCTGCTAGCGTGTTCTCGCCGTCGAGTCCGCTTGCGCGGACGGCGGCGATCACCTCCCATATGTCGGACCACCGGATAGTGCGGCGCGCCGGCCGGCCGGTCCATCGCGGAAGATGATGCCCGGGTGATCCTCCATGCGGAGTCCCTCGTCGATGTAGCGCTCGGCCAGCCGAGACTTGTTCAGGCCCGCGCGTGCCCCACGTCGCTCCAAGCGGTCAATGATCGAGGCGTTGAGGCGGGCTGAGAACTGACGTGCAGAAGGCATGTAAGACAGTGTAACGCAGAAAGTATTCTCCGTCGGGCAGCTAGTAGTACTTTGTTAGAGTGTTCGTCTGGGTTTATTCGTCTTGTTGTGGATGGCGTAGTGGGAGGTCGGCGAGGTTTATCGGTTGCTGGCAGGTGTGGCAGTGTCCTGTCCAGCAGTCGAAGATGGGCTGCAGTAGGCGGACCGCTTGGGGGAGCGTGAGGCCCGCCGCTGGGCTTTTGGGTCTTGGCGCTCCAGTGTGAGGAATCCGTGTGCTGCGGTGACGAGCGCGGTGTGGTGATACCAGCCGAGATATGAGCGTCCCTCGTAGTGGTCAAGGCCGAGCTCGCCCTTGAGCTGACGGTAGTCGAGCTCGATCATCCAGCGCAACCTGGCCAGGCGTGCCAGGCGCGCGGGCTTGGTCTGGGCGGGTAGGTTTGAGATCCAGTAGTCGCTCGGCCTCTCTCGTCCTTCGGGCCACTCGACGATGAGCCACTCCTGGCGGGGTGCCTGGTTATCGCGGGTTACCGGATGAGCGGCGGTGACGCGTTGGAAGGCGAAGCGCGAGCGCACTCGTGTCTTGCCCTTGCCACGGAGGGTGACCGTGTGAAAATCTTCGGGGTTCAGCGAGCACGCGAGCTGCTCCGCTGAGACGGGTTCGTCCTCTGTACGCAATGCGCTCGGCGCGGGTCCTTTGCTTCCAAGGGCTCGCTCGGGCACGGTAAAGATGGTGCCCGCCCCGAAGATGGTGGTCTCTGCCTTGATCGAGAGCACGTACTCGATCCCCTGCGCGTGAAGTTCGCTGCGCAGCCGGGTGTTATCGCCATAGGCCGCGTCGCCGAGCACCGGTGCCCGATCGATCTGGAACGTGCTCGCTTGCTCGATCAGCTCGACACCCAACTCGGGCTTGGTTTGAAACGAAACGTGCTCAGGGATCTTGGCCTTGCGGCGCCGCACCGGATCATCACACCAGTCCTCGGGCAAATACAGTGCCCACCCCAACGGCAACGTCGCGTGCTCGGAGACGGCGTGCAAGGACACACCGATCTGACAGTTACCGATCTTTCCCAGCGTACCCGAGTACTGACGCTTGACACCGGGGGAATGCTTGCCGTCCTTTGGGAACCCCGTGTCGTCCAGCACCCACGCCTCGGCGTCCACGACCGGCGCGACGCGCTCGACCACCGCCCCGATCACCAGCTGGGAATCCCACGGACTGTCGGCCAGAAACTGCTGCAGGCTCTGATAGTCAGCCTCACCCTCCAAGCGCTCGACCAACGGCTCAAGCGACTTCCGCGGACCGGCCTGCAACAAGCCACGCACATAACGCTCAGCGTTCGCGCGCTGCGCCGGATGATTCATCGCCGCCGCCCCAACCGCAGCCACAAACCCCTCCATCCGCTCCCTCACCACCGGCGCCAACGACACCCCCACAGACCCCTCGATCGCCACAGCAACCATCATCGCCCCTCCCGCATCGAATCTCAACCAATGCCGAAGGAGTTCGCCGAACAACCAAAAACACCTACAAAAACTCTAACAAAGTACTATTAGGCGCTCTTATAGGTTTCTCGCTCTTTGCGGGTAATTCATGTAGTCAGACCTAGTTCGAGTTCTTAACTTTCGTATCCGCTGTGATAGTTCTTGCTCGCAATGGAGCGCGGACAACCAGGGGTTCGGGGTGGACGACGTTGGCTGCACGCGAGCTCGGTTCGCCGCCGCCTCACTGTCGTGGTGCTGCTTGCAGTGTTGGGGGCCTTGGTGTGGGTGGTGGTGGCGGGCGGCACCCAACCGTATGAAACGTATGAGAACGCCGTGGCCGCCGACGGCCCAGTGGCGCAGTTCCGCTTCGACGACGCAGTGGCTTCGAGCACGCTGGCCGACTCGGCCGGCAGCTACGCGGCGGCGAACAGCGGGATCGTGCTGGGTGGGGAAGGACCGTTCGGGGGCAGCAAATCGGGGGCGTTCGGTGGTGCAGCGTACGCATCGTTGCCATCGAGTCCGCTGGCGAGCGCCACTGCGTTCAGTGCGGAGGGGTGGGTTGATTGGACTGGCGGGACGTCGTATGAACAGCCGGTCTTCGGCTTCGGGTCGAGTGCCACGAACTACATGTATTTGACGCCGGCGGGGGGCTCCAAACATTTGATGTTGTTCGAAATCCGCACCGGTGCGAGCACGGATGTTCAGGTCACGGCGCCGAAGCTCGTTGCGAAAGCGTGGAAGTACGTGATGGTGACCGAGACGAGTGCTGGCACGCTGACGCTGTATGTGAACGGCGAACAGGTCGGGCAGACCACGGGCGCGACGATCTTCCCGTCCTCGCTCGGGAGCACCGCGAGCGACTATCTCGGTAAGTCGCTCATCTCGACTGCGCCGTTGTTCAACGGGAGCATGAGCAACGTCGCGTTCTACACCAAGGCGCTCTCGGCGAGCCAGGTCGAGGCTCACTATGACGCCGGCGAGTACCCGGTGAACACGGTGCTACCGACGATCACGGGCACCGCCAAGGACGGGAGCACCCTGACCGCGAGCAAAGGCACGTGGACAGGCATGACGCCGATCACCTATG
>DATHPT010000390.1:0-2541 GCA_035483615.1 Solirubrobacteraceae bacterium
CGCGGATGTCTGGGGCGAGCCTACGCGAGCACATGGCATCGGGCGCGAAAAGCGCTCCCACGCCATATGAGAGCCGCGTGAGAGCACCCGCGCCCATCAATGACCGTCCAAACCGCTCTGACATCTCAGCCTCCTCGATAACGATCTTGGCGATGTCAAGTTTAGGGGTCAACCGTGATCTTGTCAACGTCTAGACCGCGCTGTACCCTTCCGGGGTGGCCGCACAAGCGCCGTCGAAGGGGCGCTACCACCACGGGGACCTGCGCCGTGCCGTACTCGACGGCGCGCTGGTCACGATTGAGGCCGATGGCCCCGCAGCGTTGAGCTTGCGCGACGTTGCCCGGCGCGCGGGCGTCTCGCACGCAGCGCCCGCGCACCATTTCGGCGACAAGGCCGGCGTCCTGACGGCGATCGCCGCCGAGGGATACACGCTTCTCGCCGTAGCGCTGCGCGATGCGCTCGTTGACAGCGGCGATGATCTCATGCAAGGAGGGATCGCCTATATCCGCTTCGCACTCGAGCACCGGGCGCACTTCGAAGTGATGTTCAGGCCCGAGCTCTACCGCCCCGACGACCAGGCCGTGACAGAGGCCCGCCAGGAAGCCGCGGAGATCCTGTTTGGAGCCGTTCGCGGCATCCTCGGCGAAGCGAGCGAGGAAGAAGTCTGGGGCGGTGTGATTGCCGTCTGGTCGTTCACGCACGGCTTCGCAACGCTCACGCTCAACAGCAACCTCGACCCCGAGCATGACGATGACGCCGAAACCGCGGTGCGCGTCGCCGGCGCCGCGGTGATGAGACTCGCGGCCGCCGGTGCATTCAGACAGTAAGGAGCGAGCCACAACCTCAAGAACGAGAACGAGAACGAGAACGAGAACGAGAACGAGATCCCTTGCTCAACTATCGACAGCACGAACCTCGACACGCCGCGGGAATCCTTCGGTTCGGGAGCAGATCGGTCCTCGAAGCCGGCTAACGAGGATCGAGGACCACGATGGGTATCTTCCGTCCCTTGGCGTTGCTCTCATAGAAGTCGTAACCGGGATAGATCGCGACCATTTTCTTCCAGAGCTGATCGCGCTCCTCGTCGGTGGCCAGACGGGCATGAACCTCGCGAACCTCGGAGCCGATTTGAATCGTGGTATCCGGGTGCGCCATGAGGTTGTGAAACCAGGCGGGGTGCGACGGCTGGCCGCCCTTGGTGCCTGCCACAACGACTGCATCGCCATATTCGTGATACATGAGCGGAGACGTACGTCTTGTTCCGGTCTTCGCACCTATGTGATCGACCAGGGCTATCCGAGGCTGTGGCCATCCCGGTAGCTTGCCACCCATCTTTCCGCGAGTCCTGCGATAGATAGTCACATGTATTTTCGTCGAACGGCGCCCGGCGTACAGGCCGCGCCTGTTGACGAGCTCCGAGCCGGCGAGCGTGAATCTTCCGAGTAGAGACACAGGTCTCCTTTCTGGTTTCGCTTCATGATCTGGAGGCCATTGCGCTTGTGGCGAGCAGCCCCCAGCATCTCACCAACAGCGCCTCGCTCTTGGCTCAAGAAGTCGCCAGTCGCTACCGGATCATCGAGGTCGACGACAGCGCCGCGCTGAGGGCCGTGCTCGCAGCGCCTGACGGCGTCTGTGGTGGGGTCTTGGGCGGCGTGGCCGTGAAACGGGGAAGCTCAAGCTCCATCCGGGCGCCCCCGGCCGGTGCATCGCTCGCCTTCGCGCTACCGCCGTGGGCTTTGGCGATCGCATCCACGATCGCCAGCCCGAGGCCCGTGCCACCGGAGGCGCGGTCGCGCGCCTGGTCGGTGCGATGGAAACGGTCAAAGACACGCTTGCGCTCGTCGACTGGGATACCCGGCCCGTCGTCTTCTATGACGAAGCGGATGCGGTCCTCTCCCGCGTGTTGCACTCGCATGAGCACAACCCCTCGCTCGGGGGTGGTGTGCTCGATCGCGTTGGTGAGCAGGTTACGTAGTGCCTGGACGAGCCTGTCAGGATCGGCGAGCAACGTCCCGGGCGCAACGGAGTCGAGCTGGAAGCGACGTCCGCAGGACAGGGTGCTCGCGTGCCAGAGCTCGTCCACGAACGCCTTCAGGTCGATCGGCTCGATGCGCAGGAACTCGGCCTGCTCGGTCTTCGCCAGCAGCAGCAGGTCGTCGACCAGCCGGGTGATCCGCGCGATCTCGGCCTGCACGAGTCGTTCCACTCGGTGTAGCTCTTCGCGAGGAGGGTTATCTTGGGCAGAGAGCACTTCAAGCTGTCCGCGGATCACGGTCAGCGGTGTGCGCAGCTCGTGTGAGGCATCGGCAACGAACGCGCGCTGGCCGGCAAAGGCATCGGTCAGCCGGTCGAGCATGTGATTGAAGGCGTCCGCCAACACCCGCACCTCCTCCCCCTCCCGCCCCACGCCATGGATCCGCGGACGCAGGTCCCCGCCGTCGACCTGGGTCGCGACGCTTGCCATCCGCCGCAGCGGCCGCGAGATCCGTGCTCCGATCAGCAGCGCCCCGAGCAGCGCGGCCGCGAGCGTCAGGAAGCCCG
>DATHPT010000391.1:0-2453 GCA_035483615.1 Solirubrobacteraceae bacterium
GGCTCGATCAGTCAACCGCCGGGGCGGTGTGGTTCGCCTACCGAAGAGGCGGCTCCCCGGTCCGATGGTTCTACGAACCCGGTTCTGACAACGTTGAGCGATTCATCGGCGCTCGGTGCGTGGCGGTGCTCGAGTGGGCCGCCGATGAATGGCGTCGTTGGACAAGCCCGAGCGGCGGGCGGTGAGGTCGCCGTGCGGGGAGCGAGGCTATGGGGATTTAGGCACGCGGAGCGAGGGGCACAAGGGGCGTTCGGGTTGGGAGCGGTGCAGGTGCGGGGGTGGTCTGCGTTCGCGGGGCAGGGCTCGACGGCGGCGTGCGCGAGAGGTGCACGCCCGAGCGCGGGGCTGGGTCGTTTTCGTCGTGAGAGGAGGAGTCATGCGGCGACTTCCGGGGGTGCGCGAGGAAGCGGGAAGGCGAAGAGTCGCCCTCCGCAGCGAGGGCAGAGAGACAGATCGCGGCCGGTGAGTCGCAGGAGGCGATCGCGCCAAGCCTCGGACGGGGGGGAGTGGCGCGGGGCAGCGGGGGCCATCTGCGCGTGGGCGTCGGAGGCGGGAGTGTAGAGGCCGATGTGCCGGATCTTGTGGAAGTGGTCCGGCAAGACGTGCTGAACGAAGCGCCGTAAGAAGACGACCGGCGCGACGGTCTCGGTGCTGGTTCCCTTGGTCCGGAAGGTGACGGCGTGCGGGGAAACGGAGAGGAGACGGCTGTTCGCGATCCCCACGCGGTGGGTGTAGCGACCGAGGTAGTCGAGGACGTGGCGCCCTTTCTTGAAAGGCGCCTTGGCATAGACGTTCCACGACAAGCGCGCCACGCGCTGCATGAGGGCGGAGAAGGCCAGCGGATCGCGGAAGTCGTCGAAACCGGCGAAGGCGCCTTGCCGATGGGCCTTGTCGAGTGCGGTCAGCGTCTTTGCGCGGAAGACGAGGCTCAGGGCACGCACGGGAAAGAGAAACCGCCGAGGCGCGGCATGCCAGCGGGCCTCCCGCGCGCACCATCCCCCGCCCGTCACGATCGCGTGCACGTGAGGATGGAACTGCAGGGTGCGCGTCCAGGTATGGAGCACCAGCGTGGCGCCCAGGGTGGCGTCGAGGCGAGTCTGGCCGAAGTCGAGGAGGGTGCGTTGCGCGGCCTGAAAGAGCGCGCCATACACGGCGCGAGGCGCGAACGCGGCGAGCGGCCGTAGCTCCGAGGGGAGCGTGAAGACGACATGAAAGTGCCGTACGTCGAGCATCTGCTGCCGACGGGCTTCGATCCAGTGCTCTTGGGCCAGGGCCTGACACTTCGGACAGTGGCGGTTGCGGCACGAGTTGTACGAGGGGTGCTCGTAGCCGCAGTCCAGACACCGATCCAGGTGCCCGCCGAGGACGGCGGTGCGGCACTGGACGATGTCGGTCAGGACCCGCTTCTGCGAGCGCCGGAGCGGATGCACCTCCTCGAGCTCGCGCCGGTGGGCGCGCACGATGTCCGCGATGTCGAAGCGCCCGGCTCGCGCCGGGGCGGGCACCCGGCTACCAGCGACGGCGAGGCAGCAGGTCCAGGGGGCTCGGCGTCTCGCGGACGAGTTTCTCGGTCACCCGGCCGTAGCGCGCTGTCGTCGACAGGCTCGCGTGCCCGAGCAGTGCGCTCACGACGCGCACGTCGGTCCCTTGCTCGAGCAGATGCGTGGTGAAGCTGTGGCGGAGCACGTGCGGCGTGACGCGCTTGGGGATCCAGGCCTGCCTCGCTGCCTGCGCCAGCGCCGTCCGCACCGCTGCGTCCGTCGGCGGTCTGCCCGTCCGCTTCGTCGCGAACAGGTACGGAAGCGCGGGGCGCTCGCGCGCCCAGTACGCTCGAAGCCAGGCATACAGAGAGGGCGACAGCTTCGCCTCGCGCGCCTTGTTTCCCTTGCCGTGGCGGACCCGGATGACTCCGCGTGCGCCATCGATGTCGGTCACCTCGAGAGCCAGGGCCTCGCTGATGCGAAGACCGGCTCCGTACAGGACCATCGCGATCGCCTGGTAGATCGGCTTGCGCAGCGCACCGAGCAACGCGCCCACCTCGTCGAGGCTCAGTACCGTGGGTAGCGGATGGTGGCGTTTCGGATAGGAGAGGAAGGAGACGAGCTCAGGGCGGCCGAGCGTCTTTCGGTAGAGGAACTGCAGCGCCGCCAGGTGCAAGACCACCCACGAGGCGCTCTTGCCTCGCCGGCTCACCTCCTCCACGAACGTCCGAAGGTCATCTCGACTCAGCTCGGCGACTGGCCGGCCGAACCGCCTCGACAGCGCCTCGGCCGTCCTCAGATAGCGTTCCTGCGTCGTCTCGGCATACTTCGACAACGCCAGGTCCTGGTGCATTCGCGTGATGTTGGGGTCCACGGCGGCCTCCTTTCGGCGCTGCCGGCCAGGGCAACGCCGAAAACAAGGCGACCACCGAAAACGTCACAGGCCAGGGCCTGGCGCTTCATGACCCAGCA